>JBNGDZ010000011.1:771-27298 GCA_049975765.1 Armatimonadota bacterium | reverse complement strand
CTCCCTGGACGGCATGTTCTCGATCCGCCGGGGCGAGTGGAAGCTGATCCTGGGGCTGGGCTCGGGCGGCTTCAGTGAGCCGCGCCGCGTCGATCCCGAGCCCGGCGGCCCGGAGGGGCAGCTCTACAACATAATCGAGGACCCGCAGGAGACGACGAACCTGTGGCAGGACGAGCCGGCCATCGTCGAGCGCCTCACGAGTCTGCTGCGCCAGTACCGGGAGGAGGGCCGCTCCGTCGAGCGGTGAGGAAGCTCAGCTTGGATCCAGCGCGATAGCCGCCGATGAGCGGCCGCTTCCAGCGAAGCAGCGGGCACGCCGTCGACGCGTGGCCAGGCCGGTCACTGAGGAGGATCGACCATGAGCAGGTCGCCAGCCCTCAGCTTGCGCAGATGTCTCATCTGCTGGGCGCTCGGCCTCACGGCGCTTACGGCGGGGTCTGCGGACGCCGCCGCCATCGTCGTGGAGGACTTCGAGCGCGGGGTCGGTGACTGGCGCACCAACGACCAGGAGGCCGCCGGTGAGCGGCCCTCGGATATCTGCCACATCTACACCGTGCTCCGTGAGCTGCAGGCCGGCACTCAGCAGGCGGCGCTGGTGGAGTTCGCCGCCGCCCGCGAGACCTGGGCCAGCGTCTCTCTGCCGATCAGCGGCGCCCTCTGGGCGCGGGAGGGCGTCGGCCAGATCTCGATGCTGCTCAAGGGCGACGGCTCCGAGAACACCGTGGACCTCACCCTCCGCTGCCTCCTCGGGGAGCAGCGGCGGGACGTCTCCTACGTCTACAGCCTCCCGCTCTCGACCACCCAGTGGCAGCGGCGCGCTGTGCGCCTCTTCGCGTTCAGGGACGCCGACGGCAACCCGCCCGACGCCGAGGCCATACGCAACGCCTACCTGCTGCAGTTCGTGAAGACCGGAAGCTGGCCCGCCCTGAGCTTCCGGATCGACGAGATCATCGCCGAGCCGATCCCCGGCGTCGAGCCGCCCGAGGCGACCGGTGCGGAGCCACTCTCGGTGCGGGTGGACTTCTCAAAGACGGTCGCGCCGGTGCTGGGGCAGCTTGGCGTGAACCTGGGGCCGGAGCTGGAGCCGATCCTCGATGAGCCCGCCGCCGCAGCCGCGCTCAGCCGCGGCCTGCAGGAGCTGACGCCCTGCGTGGTCCGCCTGCGCCTGGCCGACTTCTACGACCGGCGGGACGCCGACTACGACCTCATCGACCTCAACCGGGCCATCAGTTGGATCACGGAGGCCGGCGCACGGCCGCTGGTGTGCCTCTCCCCCGCCCAGCTGCCGCCCACAGACGACGCCGAGGCCCGCTGGGACCCCGACTTCGCCGAGGTGGCCCTGAAGGTCGTGGCCCTCCGCCGCGGTGGGCAGCACCTGCGCTACTACGAGCTGTTCGACGCCCCGCTGCTGTCGGGGCAGTTCGAGAGCGTGACGGAGCTGGTGGCGGCGTACAACGACCTGGCGGGGCGGGTGCTGGCCGCCGATCCGGAGGCGCGGGTCGGCGGGCCGGGCCTCTCCTCAGCATGGGACAGCCGCCTGCGGGAGTTCCTGGAGGGCGCCGATACGCTGCACTTCCTGTCGCTGCACTTCTACGGGGCCCACACCGCGGTGGCGGAGGAGGATGACCTGTTCCACGCCGCGGTCTCCGGCACTACCTCAGACCTGCCCAACCAGCTCACGCTGGCGCAGGTCCGGGAGCTGGCGCGGGAGCTCAGGAGGCCCACGCCCGACCTCTTCGTCACCGAGATGGCCATGAACTCCGCGCGCACCCCGGACGGTGAGGCCGCCGATGAGCGCGTGCACCGGCCGTTCGGCGCCGCCTGGACGGCCGCGACCGTGCTGGCATCGGCGCCGAGCGTGGACAAGCTCCTGCACTACCGCCTCTTCGGCGCCGGGTGGGGGCTAATGGACAGGCGGGGAGAGCATGACGCGCCCTGGGTGGCCGCCTGGCTGCTGCGCACCTACGCGCCGCGCGGCGCCAGCCTCTGCCAGCTCCAGCGGCCCGCCGACGACCTTCTTGTCGCCGCGGTCTGGACGCCCACCGCCCGCAACGTTTTCCTCGTCTATGCTGGCCATGGACCGCGGTCGGTGGTCATCGATGCCTGGGGAGTGGGCCATCCGGTGCTGGTGCGAGAGCGCCGGCTGACCTCCACGGGAGCCCTGAGCATGTCCGACCTTCCCCGCTCGGCGGCCCAGTCCGTGGAGTTCGACGGCCCCGGCCTCTCCGTCATCCAGTTCGTTACCGCCGAGTAGGCGCGAGGCGCACTTTCATGCGCCGCGAGACGAACCGCCAAACGCCCCCCCCGGACGGACAATGACACTGTGTCGCGTCGCCGTTGCCGGCATCGCTCTGACGCCCATCCCCCTGCCCTCCATGGAGCAACGCTCCGGACGCGCCGGGCATCCATGCACTGATCCCGGAGGCGAGCAGCTCCACCCGTTTCGCCGCTTTTTCGCCATAGTTTCCTCCCGCCTTTTTCATTTCTCCGGCGTGCGAATTGTCCACGGCGGCGATGCTTTTCCACAGTTGTGCTCCCGGACAGTCGTGCGGCGAGATGATCGCCGACCTAGAACTGTGGTAGCGCGAATCCCGCCGCAGGCGCGCGTGAAGGCCGCAATCAGCGATTCTGCGCGAATCCCCAGATTCTGTTTGCAATGGCTGCGGCAATCTGCTATACTGTCAGGGACGTGGGGAGGGAGACACAGCTAACCGCAGTTTTCCACAAGTGTTGAAAACCATGTGGAAAACCCTCGGAGGGTAAGGGCGACGCGGCTCTGCGGCACTCCAGAGCCGCTGGAATCCGCCGAGATTTTCCACGAAGCTCCGACCGCAGCAGTCATCGAGCCACCGGTCACGGACGCCACCGCAGTCCCGAGACTCCCCGCGCAGCAGGGGGCCTGGCAGGCCCTGTGCGACGCTCGCTGAGGTTCTATACAGCAAAGGACGGATAGCACAGATGGCCAGCGATACGCAGCTTTCTGGGGAGCAACTCTGGCGCGCAAGTTTGCCGCTGCTCGCAGAGCGAGTCAGCCCCGCCACCTTCGATGGCTTCCTCACCAGTGCAGTCGCCCTCGATTTCACCGGAGACAGCCTGATCATCGGCGTCGTCAATGAGTTCGCCAAAGACTGGCTGGAGCGCCACCACGCGCGGGAGATGAACGAGTGCGTGGAGGAGGTCGCTCAGCAGTCAGTCGAGGTGCACCTGCAGGTGGCGCCCGACGCCCCGGCGGAGGCTCAACGCGCGGCCATGCACACCCCCGCGGCTGAGTCTGAGGCGGCGGTCGCCGAGCCTGACGTCGCCGAGGCCGATCCGGTGAGCGAGGCGCCCGAGTCTGCCTCGCCCCCTGCAACAGGCCCATCGGCCACACCCGTCTCACTGGTCCCCGACGCCACCGGCGAGCTCCGCTCCTCGCCGCTCAATCCCAAGTACACCTTCGATGACTTCGTGGTCGCCGACTGCAACCGATTCGCCCACGCCGCCGCCCTTCAGGTCGCCAAGTCGCCCGGCCAGACCTACAACCCCCTCTTCATCCACTCCGCCTCGGGGCTCGGAAAGACGCACCTCATCCAGGCCATCGGCCACTCCATCATCTCCAGCCGCCCCGACTGCAAGGTCGTCTACATCTCCGCCGAGGCCTTCGTGAACCACATGATCTCCTGCATGCGTGACAACACCATCGACCGCTTCCGACAGAACTACCGCTCCGTGGACGTCTGGCTCGTCGATGACATCCAGTTCATCGCAGCGATCGAGGGCCCCGCGTCCGAGGAGGAGTTCTTCCACACCTTCAACACCCTCTACGAGACCAACCGGCAGGTGGTTATCGCCTCCGACTGCCCCCCGCGCCATCTCCAACTGATGAACGAGCGCCTCCGCTCCCGGCTGGAGATGGGCATCGTCGCCGACCTCCGCGTCCCCGACGTGGAGACGCGCGTGGCCATCCTCGAGAAGAAGGCCCAGGCCGAGGGCGTCCCGCTTGACCGCGACATCCTGGAGTACGTCGCCTCCAAGATCGAGTCCAACATTCGCGTCCTGGAGGGCGCCCTGCTGAAGGTCTGTGCCTACGCCTCCCTCAACGGCGTGGAGATCACCAAGAGCCTCGTCGAGGACATCATCGGCGACTACTCCACCTCCACTACCGAGCGGCGCATCTCCCTGCAGGAGATCGTGGACCTGGTCTCCGCGGAGATGGACGTCCCTGAGGACGACATCGTCTCCAAGAAGCGCTCCGCGGACATCGCCTGGGCGCGGCAGGTCGCCATCTATCTGGCCCGCGAGCTGACCGACAACTCCCTGGCCCGCATCGGCGAGTTCTTCGGTGGCCGCGACCACTCCACCGTCCTGCACTCCTACAACAAAGTCGCTGACCTCATCGAGGAGGACGAGCAGGTCCTCTGGCTCATCAACGACCTCCGGGCCGCCTTCGAGTAGCACCCGGCCTCCCGATCACGTCAGACGGCCTCCCCCGTACGCGTCAGGTGCCCAGCCCCCAGGCACATGCTCCGCCTGCATTCACACGACGCCCCTCAGCCCACGGCCGGTGTGAATCCGTTTGGGGTCGACCCTAGACTCTGTGCGGATAGCTGCCGCGAGCCTCGGTGGATGTGAGTTCTGTGCACAACTGCCCCCGTTCTCCGCAGTCAATGCTCGGCTTGCCTTCACTACCCTCAGACCGGGGTAAGCGCTCGTCCACGATCTCCACATCCGCGCACGCGCCAGCTTTCCACTCACGCCCCCACCCTCATGGCCGGGACTCGAGCCCGACTCCACCAGGATGGTCAGCTTCTCCACGCCCCTCCACGAGACGCCTTCACCTTACCTTCATCGGGGCATCCGCCGCATCTCGCCGGTCGCGGGATTGTCCACGGTCTCAACGGCAGGAGTAGTAGGAGTAGTAAGGTATAGTACACGTTGCATCCCTGTACTACACCCGTGCACAACCGGCGCAGCCACCCTCATCCAGAGGCCGACCCATTCACGACCAACCACGCACACGGCCACAAAGGTCCCGCCGCCAGCGGCGTCGAAGACACTTGACGCGCCGGGTGGGATGCGGTTAACTTACAGGCGGTACATCACCGCCGCGCGGGCTGCTCAAGGAGGCCCCCGGAGATGCTTGATCTCTCTTGCCCTCAGGAGAAGCTGCATGAGGCCGTCCAGACCGTTCAGCATGGCGTGTCCGGGCGCAGCACTCAGCCGGTCCAGAACAACATCTACCTTGCGAGCGGCTCCGGGCAGTTGCGGCTCGTGGCCACCGACCTGGAGTTCATCAGCCTCGAGGCTGTCATGGAGGCGCAGATCGCTGATGATGGGGCCGTGACCGTCCCGGCAAGGCTTCTCACCGAGGTCGTCGCGTCGCTGGCAGGTGACGAGGCCCATCTGCAGGCCGATGAGAACGACACGCTCACCATCACGTCAGGACCCTCCAGCTTCCTCATCCGGGGAATGTCCGCGCAGGACTTCGAGATGCTGCCGCCCCTGGAGGATCCCCTGGAGCTCGAGCTGTCCCAGCGCGATTTTCACAGCATCCTGTCTCAGACCGTCTTCGCCACGTCACGGGACGAGACGCGGCCGATTCTCACCGGCGCTCTCTTCAACATCGCGCCCGGCGGCCTGGAGGTCGTGGCCACGGACACCTACCGCCTGGCTCTGCGGAGGATGACCGCCGAGATCCCCCTTGAGGAGCCCCGCAGCGCCATCATCTCCGAACGCGCTCTGAACGAGGTCCTCCGGGTCCTGCAGCCCGAGTCCGACGAGCCGGTGCGCATGCAGCTCTCCGACAACCAGGTGCGCGTCGTGGTTGGGAGCGTTACGGTCGGCTCCCGGCTGATCGAGGGGCAGTTCCCGAACTACGAGAAGGTGCTGCCGGATGCCTCCGACAGGCGCGTCACGGTGGACCGCGCCGGCCTCACCGACTCCCTGCGCCGGATGCTTATCGTCGCCCGCGAGGACGCCAACCGGGTCGTGCTGCGCGGCAGCGAGGGGAGTCTGACGGTCACCGCGGACTCGCAGGATGTCGGGCATGCCGAGGAAAAGATCCCGGCGACGCTGGAGGGCGAGGAGCCTGAGATCGCCTTCAACGCCCGCTATCTGCTCGACGCTCTCCAGGCCATCAGCGAGGATGAGGTGGTCATCGAGCTGTCCCAGCCGCTGTCACCGGGGACCATGAAGCCCGTGGAGTCCGACGACTACCTCTACGTGATCATGCCCATGCAGATCATGTGACCGCCCGCCGGGCGGCGCTGCTGGCGCGGTTTCCATGGGCACAGGCGACGGAGGTCTGTGCCCTCACTGTCTCTGCACGTCGGCCATGCCGGACCTGGCTCTGCCGCCAGGAGCCGGTGCACTCATGCACCGGCGGCAGTGATGGCGGCTCGCCTGCAGGGCCATGCTGCTTGCGTGAGCCTCCAGGCAGTGGCCCGTCGCTCGCAGCTCGTCGCTGTTCACAGGAGCCCGCCGCCCGTGTACCTGAAGTCGCTGACACTGGAGAACTTCCGCTGCTACCAGCGGGCGAGCCTCGAGCTGCCGCCGGGGTTGGTGGTGGTGTTGGGGCCGAATGCCTCCGGGAAGACCACGCTGCTGGAGGCCGTCTATCTGCTGGCGACCACCACCACGCCCCGGTCGGGGCGTGGGCGGGCGGTGATCCGCCATGGTCAGAGCTGGGGGCGTGTCACGGGCGTCTTCGTGCGTGAGGGGCGCGAACTGAGCATACGTGTGACGCTGGGCGATCCGTCCGGGGAGCGCTCGGGTGCGAAGGTGGTTGAGGTCAACGGCCGCGAGGTGGAGAGCTTCCGCGATGCCATCGGCCGGGTCCAGGCCGTTCTGTTCTGGGTCGGCTCGCTGGAGGTGGTGAAGGGGTCGCCATCCAATCGCCGCCGCTTCATGAACACCGCCATCGGGCAGATGAGTGCCCGCTACCTGGACGATCTGTCGCGCTACCGCCGCGCCCTGCGGCAGCGCAACGAACTGCTCAAGAGCATCGCCGCCCGCGGTGGCGACGGTCGCGCTCTGGCCCCGTGGACGCACGCGCTGGTGGAGGCGGGCGCTCCCATCGTAGAGGACCGCGCCGACTTCGTCCGCTCGCTGGCTGCGGAGGCGGCGCCGCGACATCGCAGGCTCGCGGCCGGGGCCGGGGCCGAGGACTTGGCGGTGCGCTACGAGCCCTCGGTTTCCGCGGCCGCTGAGGGCACCGTGGCGGACGAGTTTTGCCGGCGGCTGGAGGAGACCCATCGGCGGGAGCTTGAGCGCGGGTCCACCCAGGTGGGGCCCCACCGGGATGACGTGCTCCTGGAGGTGGATGAGGTCGACGTCCGGCGTTTCGGCTCCCAGGGGCAGCAACGGACTGCGGCGCTCGCGCTGACTCTGGCTCACGCCCAGGTGGCCGTGGCGCGCACCGAGACCGAGCCGATCCTGCTGCTGGACGATTGCCTCTCGGAGCTGGATGCAGATCGCGGGAGAGCCATGCTGGAGTTGTCGGCGGATCGGGAGCAGATGATTGTGACCAGCGCGTGCTGCCCGGAGCATCTGGCGGCGCGACTTGGGGACGCGCACGTCATCGACACCAGTGGCGATCCGGCCTCCGTCGCCCGGTCTGAGGTCTGAGGGCGCTCCGGGCGGCCGTCGGCGCTTAGGTCGCGTGCAGGCTGTGTCTGGCAATGGATGACGAAGACGGCACATTCGCAACGACGATCGGGGAGGCCCTGAACGCCTTCCTGCACAGCCGCGGGCTGCTGGAGAGCTCGCGGGAGGAGCTGTGCGCGCTGCTGTGGCGGGAGGTGGCGGGCGAGTGGTACTCACGCCACTGCTACGTGACCAGCGTGCGCGACGGCGTATGTAACGTGAGGTGCGACTCCGCGCCGAGGGCCCAGCAGCTCCAGCTCGACGCTCCGAAGATCGTCGAGCGCCTGAACGAGCGTCTCGGCGAACAGTTCGTCGATGAGATCCGACCGAGCAGCGCGGGCATCCCCGATCGGCCCCGCCCGGAGCCGGTGCAGCCCGAGGACGAGCAGTTCCCCGGTGAGGAGGAGCTGGACGCCATCCCGGTGCCGCCGGAGGAGGTGCAGTCGATCCTGGAGGTTACCTCCGAGCTGGAGGGGCAGGTGCGGCGGCGGCTGGAGCAGATACTGCTGCGGCGGGCGCGGGTGGAGATCTGGAAGCGCGAGCATGGCTACTCGCGCTGCCCCGGCTGCGGGATCTATCATCGGGACTCGCAGCAGTGGTGTCTGGCCTGCCGGCCGCCGGAGCGGCCGACGAACGCCGGCGGCGAGGAGGGTCTCAGCGCCTTCTTCGACCTGGATTGACGCGTTGGGGGTGCAGCGGGGCTCCGTTTGGTCGGGCTTGGCCCGTCTCCCGTTTGCGTTGCTCGTTGCCGTTTGGCTGGTAGCTGACTGCTGACCACTGATAGCTGGTGAGGTGAGGTGGACACAATGGCCAAGCAGTTCGAGGGCACACTGGAGAAGATCGACGACTACCACTGGCGCATTCCGCGCGGCGAGGCCGCCTGCATGCGCACAGACGGCATCGTGATCGCCGACGAGGAGCTCATGAAGGACCTGCGCACCGATGCGGCGCTCACGCAGATACAGAACGTGGCCTGTATGCCGGGGATCGTGGGCTCCGCCATGGCCATGCCCGACTGCCACTACGGCTACGGCTTCCCCATCGGCGGGGTGGCGGCCTTCGACGTCGATGAGGGCGTCATCTCCCCAGGCGGGGTCGGCTACGACATCAACTGCGGGGTGCGCCTGCTCCGCAGCGACCTGGAGGAGCAGGACGTGCGCGGCCACCTGGACGCGCTGACCGATCACATGTTCCGGGAGATCCCCGCCGGCGTGGGCGAGTCCGGGAAGGTGCGCCTCGATGAGCGGGAGCTGCGCCGGGCGCTCGAGCAGGGCTCCCGATGGGCCGTCTCCCAGGGCTACGGCGTGCCCGAGGACCTGGAGGTCACCGAGGAGGGCGGCTGCCTGGAGGGCGCCGATCCCGACGCGCTCTCCGACCGCGCCCTCAAGCGCGGCCGCCCACAGCTGGGCACCGTCGGCTCGGGCAACCACTTCCTCGAGATACAGCGCGTGGATCGCGTCTTCGACTCCGAGGGCGCCTCCCGCATGGGCATCGACGGCGAGGGCCAGGTGGTGGTAATGATCCACACCGGCTCCCGCGGGCTGGGGTATCAGGTCTGCGATGACTCCCTCAAGCCCATGCAGCGGGCGGCGGAGAAGTACGGCATCGAGCTGCCCGACCGTCAGCTCGCCTGCGCGCCGGTCGGCTCCCCGGAGGGGCAGCGCTACTTCTCGGCGATGGCCTGCGCGGCCAACTACGGCTGGTGCAATCGCCAGCTCATCACCCACTGGGTCCGGGAGGCCTTTGAGCGCGTGCTGGGCATGGGGACCTCGCAAATCGGGCTGCAGATGGTGTATGATGTGGCCCACAACGTGGCGAAGTTCGAGGAGCACCAGGTCAACGGCGAGACCCGGCGGCTCTGCGTCCATCGCAAGGGCGCCACGCGCGCCTTCGGCCCGGGGCGGCCGGAGGTGCCGGAGGCCTATCGCGACCTGGGCCAGCCGGCCCTGGTGCCCGGCGACATGGGCACGGCCTCCTGGCTGATGCTCGGCACCGACACGGCCATGCGCGACACCTTCGGCTCCACCTGCCACGGCGCCGGACGGGTCATGTCCCGGACCGCCGCCACCAAGCGCCAGCACGGCCGGGAGGTGCAGGCGGCCCTGGAGGCCCAGGGCGTCACGGTGCGCTCCGCGGGCCTGAAGACGCTCGCGGAGGAGGCGCCCTACGCCTACAAGGACGTGGACCGGGTCATCACGGTGACGCACGAGGCCGGAATCTCCTGGCGCGTCGCCCGCATGACCCCCCTGGCGGTCGTGAAGGGCTAGCGGCGACCTCCCCAGCCCTGCCGCGTAGCAGGTGGGCCACGGAGGGTGCGTCCCGCGCCACACGACGCCACGCCGGCGTTGCTCTGGTTGCCGCTGAGATCATCAGGAGGAGCTTTGATGGACCGAACGCCCGAGGAGGATACCGAGCCCCAACACTGGCACGCGATGGGCGTGCCGGAGGTGGCGGATCAGCTTCAGACCGACCCGCAGGCGGGCCTTAGCTCCCAGGAGGCAGAGCGCCGTATCGAGGAGTACGGCCGCAACGAGCTGATCACGCGCGGCGGGCCGAGCGCGCTGAAGCTGTTCGTGCGGCAGTTCGCCGAGATCCTGGTGATCGTGCTGATCGTGGCCACTGCCGTCTCCTTCGCCATCGGCGAGCGCCTCGACGCGATCGTCATCATGGCGATCGTCATCCTCAACGCCATCTTGGGCTTCGTGCAGGAGTACCGCGCCGAGAAGGCCGTGGAGGCGCTGCGGAGGATGGCCTCGCCCACCGCCACGGTGCTGCGCGACGACCGCCAGGTTGAGGTGAAGGCCGCCGAGGTGGTCCCCGGGGATGTGCTGGTGCTTGAAACGGGGGATAAGGTGGCGGCGGATGCGCGGGTGGTCGAGGCCTTCAACCTCGAGTGTGATGAGGCCCTCCTGACCGGCGAGTCCCTGCCCGTGACCAAGCAGACCGAGCCCGTCGGTGCCGACGCTGCTGTCTCCGAGCACAGCAGTATGGTGTTCATGGGCACGCACGTGACCTACGGCCGTGGTCGGGCCGTGGTCACACAGACGGGCATGAGCACGCAGATGGGCCTCATCGCCGAGCAGGTGCGCGCTCCCGATACGACCCGCACCACCCTCGAGCGCAAGCTCCAGGTCCTGGCGACCTGGCTGCTCATCGTTGTCTGCGGCCTCTGCGCCGTCGTCTTCTTCTTCGGATGGCTGGTCCGCGGACAGAGCCCCATGGGCCTGTTCATGGCCGTCGTCGCTCTCGCGGTCGCCGCCATCCCGGAGGGTCTGCCCGCGGTCGTCACCCTCTCGCTGGCCATCTCGGTGCGTCGCATGGCCCGGCGCAACGCCATCGTCAAACGTCTGGCGGCGGCCGAGGCGCTCGGCGCCACAACCGTCATCTGCAGCGACAAAACCGGCACGATGACCGCCAATGAGATGGCCGTTGTGCGCATCTGGAGCGGCGGGGCGACCTTCGAGGTCGATGCCAGGGGCTACGCGCCCGAGGGCGAGGTGCGCCGCAACGGGCAGGTTGTGGATGTCGAGGACGCCTCCGCGCTCCAGCAGCTTGCCCGCGTGGCCGTCCTCTGCAACGACTCAACGCTGGTGAGCGACGGCGACTGGACCATCACCGGCGACCCCACTGAGGGCGCCCTGCTTCCCCTCGCCCACAAGCTCGGCGTCAATGAGAGTGAGGTGCAGGAGAGGCTGCCCCGCGTGCAGGAGATCGCCTTCGACTCCGAGCGCAAGCGCATGACGACCCTCCACGACGCCGGCGAGGCGGTCTTCGTGGCCACCAAGGGCGCCGCCGAGGTCGTCGTCGATCGCTGCTCGAGCATGCTGCGCGACGATGAAGTCGTCGAGCTGTCCTCCGATGCCGCCCAGCAGATCACGACCGCCGCCGCCGACATGGCCGATGACGCCCTGCGGGTGCTGGCCCTGGCCTACCGCGAGATCGATCGGGTCCCACAGCCCCTTGAGGCCGATGAGATCGAACGCGATCTGGTCTTCGTCGGCCTCGTCGGTATGATCGACCCGCCGCGTCCTGAGGTCGCCCCCGCCATCGCACGGTGCCGCGAGGCCGGCGTTCGCGTCAAGATGGTCACCGGCGACCACCGCGCCACGGCGACGGCGATCGCCCGGGATATCGGCCTGCTCGACGGGGGGCGCGTGGTGAATGGTAACGAGCTCGATGACATGAGCGACGAGGAGCTTCGCGAGAGCGTCGGCGACATCGCTGTCTTCGCCCGCATGGCTCCCGATCACAAGGTGCGCATCCTGCAGGCGCTCAAGGAGCGCGGCGAGATCGTCGGCATGACCGGGGACGGCGTCAATGACGCGCCCGCCCTCAAGCGCTCTGACATCGGCGTGGGTATGGCGAAGAACGGCACCGATGTCACCCGCGAGGTCGCCGATATCGTGCTCGCCGACGACAACTTCGCCAGCATCGTGGCCGCGGTCGAGGAGGGCCGCATCGTCTACGACAACATCCGCAAGTTCACGCGCTTCCTCCTCTCCGCGAACTTCGGCGAGCTGCTGATAATCTCCATCGCCGTGCTCGCCGGCTGGCCGCTGCCGCTGCTGCCGCTGCAGATCCTGTGGGTGAACCTCGTCACCGACGGCCTCCCGGCCCTGGCCCTCGGTGTGACCAGGGGCGAGGCCGACATCATGCAGCGCCCTCCGCGCGACCCCAGAGAGAACATGCTGGCCGACATGGTTCCCTACCTCGGGGTCGTGGCCCTGTTCTGCGCCGCGGGTGCGCTTGGCGGCTTCCTGTGGGAGATGAGCGCTCAGGGATTCGGCTACCAGGCGATGCTCGACCTGGCCGCCGCCGGCCACGGCACAGCCGAACTCACCGTGGCCCAGCAGCACGCCCTCCGCATGGCTCATACCGTGGTGCTGACGCAGATCGTGCTCTTCGAGCTGTTCGTTGTCTTCAACTGCCAGTCAGACCGCAAGTCGTTCCGGCAGCTCGGCTTCCGCAACCTGCATCTGCTCGGCGCTGTCGCAGCCTCGCTGGCGCTGCACGCGGCGCTGCTGTACATCCCTGCGCTGCGCAGGATGTTCCACCTGGGAGTGCTGGGCCTCGAGGCCTGGGGCCGCGTGCTGGTGCTGGCGCTCCCCGGCCTGTTCATCAGCCCCCGGGTGCTGGTCCGGCATCACGGCTCGGGAGGGCGCAGAGCAGCATAGCATAGGTTGCCGCGTCCCACGTCGGGCGCGCCGCGTGCGGGCCGATACCACGCATGCCCGGGAGGCCGTATGTGGCGTACTCAGCCAGGCGACAGTCCGAGTATCGTCGGCCCGCCGCTGCATCCCGCTCTCAGCCGTACGGAGTGGCGGGCTTCCCAGCCCGCCCGCTGGTGACACCGTTGGTGGTCGTCGGCGCGGAGGCCGCCACTCCACCTCATAGCTGATAGCCGTTACCACCGCCCTCGTCAGGCGGCGGCACTGCTGCACAGGGAGAGGACTGGCCAATGATCGACAGACGCATCGTCCGCGAGAATCCCCAGCTGATCCGTGAGGCGCTGCGCAAGCGCCGCTTCGACTACGATCTCGACCGTCTCGTTGAGCTGGAGGCCCGGCGCCGCGAGCTGCTCGCCGTGGAGAACCTGCGCGCCGAGAAGAACACCCTCTCCGACCAGATCGGTGAGGCCTACCGCGACGGCGACACCGAGCGCGCGGAGCAGCTCAAGGACCGGGTCGCCGACATCTCCCGCCAGATCGAGGAGCAGGAGGATGAGCTGCAGCGCGTCGAGGAGCAGTTCGAGCAGATGATGCTGGAGCTGCCCAACATCCCCCACGAGAAGGTCCCGGAGGGGGCCGACGAGTCCGAGAATCCGGTGATCTACGAGCGGGGCGAGAGGCCCGGCTTCGACTTCGAGCCTCTCCCCCACTGGGAGCTGGGCCGGCGGCTGGGAATCCTGGACTTCGAGCGGGCCGCCAAGATGGCATCGGCCCGCTTCGTCGTCAACATCGGCGGCGCCGCGGCCCTCGAGCGCGCCCTGATCAACTTCATGCTCGACGTCCACACCCGCGAGCACGGCTACACCGAGATCATCCCTCCCTATCTCGCCAACGCCCGCTCCCTCACCGGCACCGCCACCCTGCCCAAGTTCGAGGAGGATCAGTTCAAGACCCGCGAGGGCCTGTACCTGATCCCCACCGCCGAGGTCCCCCTCACCAACATCCACCAGGACGAGATCCTGGCGGCTGAGGACCTCCCCCTCTACTATACCGCCTACACCGCCTGCTTCCGGCGTGAGGCCGGCTCGGCCGGCAAGGAGTCCCGCGGGCTGATCCGCCTGCACCAGTTCAACAAGGTCGAGCTGATGAAGTTCGTCGAGCCACAGACCGCCGACGAGGAGCTGGAGCAGCTCACCCTCAACGCCGAGGTCATCCTCCAGCGCCTGGAGCTGCCCTACCGCCGCACCATCCTGTGCACCGGCGACATGGGCTTTCAACCCGAGCGGACCTTCGACCTGGATGTCTACATGCCGGCCATGGACCGCTGGGTGGAGATCAGCTCCTGCAGCCAGTACGGGGAGTTCCAGGCCCGGCGGTGCAACACGCGCTACCGGCCCGAGCCCGAGGCCTCGCCGCGCTTCGTGCACACCATGAACGGCTCCGGCCTCGCCTGCGGCCGCTGCCTGGCGGCGATCCTCGAGACCTACCAGCAGGCCGACGGCTCCATTACGATCCCCGACGTCCTCCGCCCCTACATGGGCGGGGCCGTGGAGCTACCCGCCCCGCGGCAGTAGGCGATACACTGCCGATTCCAGTTCGGCCCCGCACGTTTCGTCCTCCCGCCCCGCGGGCGAGAGCGTGAGCCTCACTCGGCGATTCGTGCGCCGAGGCGGTAACAGCGCGCGACCGTACGCGTTATGCTACAATGGGGCCGGGGACCGAACTGTCCGGGGAAAGCTGGACAAGAGACGTTGACGCGGGCCACACGTCCTGCTATAATCCGCACGAACTGTCACGCTGAACAGAGGTACTCGAGCGCCGCAGCGGCCTCTGACTGCCGCACACTGATGGTGCCGCGGGGTTCCATGCGGCTGTCGAAGTGTGACGCGCCGGCTGGTCGCTGGAGAGAAGCAGCCTGCATCGCAGTTGGAGGGGGCCATGACCATGGCCGAAGCGGAGCTCGCACGAGAGGCGCCGGCGGAGCCGCTACCCGTTCGCGAACGCGCGGCTGACGCGTTCTTCGAGCTTTCCATCCTGCGCGGCGTTGACAACGTCCGGGCGGCATTGCTCATCCTCATGCTTGTCGTGGCCCTGACCGCCCCGGAGTACCTTGCCAGTCGTGTGGCCGTCTTCACGGCCCTCATCTTTGGTGTCTTCCTGACCCTCTGGACGCGGTACGCCGCCCACTGGGATGATCTGCGCAGCAACGGCCATCTCCTCAACGCTGCCGCTGTGGTGCTCATCGGCGACATCACCTGGATCGGCCTCTTCGTCTGGGGCACCGGCGGGCTCTACAGCCCCTTCCTGGCCCTCCTTCTGCTCCCCATCGTCTTCGGCGCGGGCTTCTTCGGCCTTCTGACCTACGCCGTGGCCATCGCGACCGGCATCGTGGCGATGCTCAACGTCGCCTACGCCTTCTCCCAGCCGGTGAACGCCGCGACGACCTGGCGCCTGCTGGGCTCGCTCTTCGCCCTTCTGGCGGTCGCCTGGGTCTCCTACACCATCACCCTGGTGCTGGAGCGCGAGCGCCGAACCAATGAGCTGGTCATCAGGCACATGTCCGAGGCGGTCATCCTCATCGATGCGTCCGGTCACATCCGCCTCGTCAACCCGTCGCTCGAGCGCTTCACCGGCCTCAGCATGGATGACACCATCGGCCTCAATGTCCGCGACCTCCCCGAAGAGCCGGAGTACGATCCCCTGCGGGGCATCACTGCCGCTGCTAGGGAGCCGGACAGGGCCGACGTGCGCTCCATCGAGGACATCCAGGTCCAGGCCGATGAGAGGCTCGACCTGCGGGTCTACGCGGTCCGGCTGGGCGCAGCGGGTCGCGGCGCCGGCTGGCTGATCATCTGTCAGGATGTCACCGACCTCAAGACCATCGCCCGCGCTCGCGAGAGCGGCGTCCGCTTCCTCTCCCACGAGATACGCTCTCCCCTGACCACCCTAAAGATGATCTCCCAGGTCTTCGGCGAGCTCGCCGGCCGCCTAACCGACGACAACACCGCCCGCCTCGTGGACATCCTGGATGAGGAGACCGATCGCATGCTCCGCCTCGTCGGTCAGTTCCTGGATCTGGCCGCCCTCGATCAGGGCAGCTTCCAGCTTGAACTCAGCGAGGTGGAGATCTCGGAGACCGTCCGGCGCGTCGCCAGGTCTCTGGAGCTCCGCGCTGCCGAGAAGAGCCTCTCCGTGGAGACCGAGATCGATGAGCCCCTCCCTCCCGTCCGCGTGGACCCCAACCGCATCGAGGACGTGCTTCATAACCTCTGCGACAATGCCCTGAAGTTCACCGATCCCGGGGGCGAGGTGCGCCTCTGCGCCATGCAGGCGGACGGTCACGTGCGCGTGACGATCTCCGATACCGGCTGCGGCATCCCTCCCGAGACCAAGGAGATCATCTTCGAGCAGTTCGCCCGGGCCGCCGACGGGGGCGGAGGCAACCGGGAGCGCGGCATCGGCCTGGGGCTCTACCTCGCCCGCAGAGTCGTGGAGCGTCACGGCGGCCGTATCGAGGTGGAGAGCGAGGTCGGCCAGGGCTCGGACTTCATGATCTACCTCCCCGTCAGCGACTGAGCCGGCGGCGGCGTCCCCCCTGCGCTGTCGGCCGGCCGCGTTGCCACGCAGGACATGGCCACCCTCGGCGCGAAGCTATCACCGCTCGCCATGTCCGCACCGGCCGCGAGGAGGACCGACCATGGAGCTGAGCAGAATCTCCGCCTGTACCTACCCGCTGCGCGAGAAGCCGTGGGACCACGCCCTGCGGGTGCTCGCTGACTCCGGCGTGCACAAGGCCGACCTCTGGGGCCGCGAGCCGCACTTCCCCGAGGATGCCAACGAGGAGGCCGTCGAAGAGATCAGGGCCGGCGCCCGGCGCATCGGCGTCGCCATCGCCAACCTCGGCACCTACCCCGGCGCCGGCTTCGCCTCCGACGACGAGAACCAGCGCCGGGACGAGCTCGCCCGCATGAAGAACACCATCGACGCCGCCCAGCGCCTCGGCGCCCGGTCCATCCGCGTCCTCCCGGGAAGGGGCGAGGACCCCGCGGTCATCGACCGGATCGCCCCGCTGATGGCCGAGAGCGCTGACTACGCAGAGAGCCTGGGTGTCTACCTGGGCATGGAGAACCACGGTGGTAGCATCGCAGGCAATCCCCAGCACGCCGCCCGCCTCTGCCGGGCCGTCGGCTCACCGCACTTCGGCGTGCTCTACGAGCCGTGCAACCTCCTGCACGCCGGCGTGGACTACCGCGAGGCCTTCGATCTCTTCTCCGAGTGGATCGTGCACGTGCACATCAAGGATGGCCGGCGCACCGGCGCCGGCTTCCAGCGTACCCACCTTGGGGAGGGCGACGTCCAGCCCGAGTGGGTGGTGGACGCCCTGGGGGGCATTGGCTACGAGGGTGACTACGCGCTGGAGTACGAGATCCAGGACATCGAGCCGGTGGAGTCCGGACTGACCAAGTGGGTGGAGCGCTTCAGGGCGACGTAGCCTGTAGCACGGAAGCTACTTACAATTAGTATTATAAGGATAGCATGAGGGAATCACCTGAGGAGACGGGGAACGAGGAGCGCGACGAGAAGGTCGTGGGCGAGATCCGGGGCGAGGAGCCTCAGACCGAGCCGCGTCCGGAGGCGCCGCGTCCGGGGCGTCGGCCCATCCGCGGACGCTCCGTCGCCATCGGCTGCCTGCTGGCCATCCTCGGGGCGCTGGTTGGCGGCGGCGTGGCGTATGTCGTGAGTCAGCGGGGCGCCGACGAGCCGGACCAGGCGCCGGCGGGTGAGCTTCCGCCCGTGGAGGGCGAGGTCGAGAACCGCGTTCTGTTCTCCCCCACTCCCCGGCGTCCCGAGCACACGCCGGACATCATCCCGTCGGAGACGGGTGAGATCTTCTGCTTCTACGAGCTCGTCGGCGCGCCGGCGGACGCGGAGGTGGTCGCACGCTGGTGGCATGAGGGGGCGCCGCTCGGGGGGTTGCCGCTTCGTGACCACCAGCGTACCGAGGGCTCGGACGGTGCGGCCGGCCGCTTCACCATTATCCCACCCGCGAGCGTGCAGGAGCGGGGGGAGACCGATGGCGAGACGGGCCAGGCGGCGTTCCCGCCCGGGATCTATGAGGTGGAGGTGACCAGTGCCGGTGATCCGCACGCCTCGGCGCGGGGCAGCTTCGTGGCGCTGCCGCAGGCGGCCAAGATCCTGGCGGGAGGTGGTGAACCGGAGGGCCCGCCCGTCATCCGCTCGCTGCGGCTCGCCGCTGACGTCTCAGATGACGGCAGTCCCATCCGGCCGGCGTCTGAGTTTGGGCCGGATGTCGGCCGCATCCATGCCGTCTTTCGCTACGCCGGTGTGGTGTCCGGCTCGGTGTTCATCGTCCGCTGGTACTGCGAGGGCACGGAGTTGGAGGATGCCCGAACCGAGCTGGCCGTGACTGCAGCCGAGGGGTGGACCAACGCCTGGCTGGATGTGCAGGACGGTGAGCTGCCGGAAGGGCGCTACCGCGTAGCTGTTCACCTCGGCGAGGAGCCTGAGCCGCTGGCCTCGGTCGGCTTCACCGTGACGTCTGCCTCCGAGGAAGAGCGGCCGCCGGAGCGGCGGTCAGAGGACGTGGCGGACTGATCTGCAGGCGCCCTCACCCCAGGACGAACGCCTGTTCCCCGAGGCAGATGAGCACCACCACGATCCCGATCAGCGGCAGCGCGATGTGCACCACCAGCAGCGCCCACAGACAGCCGGTTCCCGCCGGCGCCGTGCCGCTGGTCTGGGCGTGCCTGCGTGCCTCGCTGAGATAGATGATGTTGACGATCAGGCCGATCAGCCCGAAGCCTACATAGTACAGGAACCAGGTCAGCACCGCCGCTCCCCCGTACCTGCGCTCCGCCCCGTCCTCTCCGCCCATGTGCCGTCCTCCTGCCCACGACGCGTCCCGCAACTCGGACGCCTCTCCCCCACCTTGGCGACTCGCGCCGTTCTCGCCGTCGGGCCGTCCGCGACCGCTCCTGCTGCCTCGGCCGGTGAAGCTGCGACAGTGGCCGTCCTCCCCGGGGGGGGCCGGTGCTTTCCGGAAGGCGGTCGGTGCGCCACCTGATGCTGGACGTTCATTGGCCGCACACGCTACGCCGAAAGACCCGATCACGGGGGGGCCTGGCACGCCCGGGAGAAAGGTTATATAACTGCTATGGATGCGGAACTACACTACTCATTGAGGCGGGTGTAGCTCCGGGGGCCTGAGGGCGCGATCAGGGACAGGATCCGGTCCAGATCCTCGGCGTCGTGGTAGGTGATGTGGATAGTCCCCCCGCCCTTCGACCGCGGCAGGATGGTCACCTTGGTGCCGAGACGGTCCCTCAGCCGGCCCTTGACCTCCTCGATGTGCGGGTCGGTCGGCTGAGCGGCCGGGGGCTCCTCAGGCCTGGCCTCCTCCTCAGACTCCGGCTCGGGCTGCGTCCGCACCAACTCCTCGGTCTCCCGCACCGTCAGGTTGTCCTTTTCGATGCGCGCGAAGACGGCCTTCATTGTCTCAGGGTCAGAGGCCAGTGCCAGGAGAGCACGGGCGTGGCCCTGGGTGATTCGCCCATCCGCCAGCGCTTCCTTCATGGCATCCGGCAGATCCAGAAGCCGGAGGATATTGGCGATCGTCGACCTGCTCCTTCCCAGCTGCTCCGAGAGCTGCTCCTGCGTCAGTCCGAACTCGTCTACGAGGTACCTGAAGGCCTCGGCCGTCTCGATGGGCCCCAGGTCGTCGCGCTGCAGGTTCTCAACGAGGGCCAGCTCCAGAGTCTTCTCGTCGTCGGCATCCTGCACGACACACGGGACTGTCTGGAGGCCTGCGCGTTTCGCCGCCCGCCACCGCCTCTCCCCGGCGATGATCTGGAAGACCTCGGGTTCATCGGTCCGCCGCACCACCACGGGCTGCACCACGCCGTGCGCCTCAATGGAGAGCGTCAGCTCCTCCAGCGACTCCTCATTGAGTCGGTGGCGGGGCTGAAACGGATTCGGTTCAAGCTTGTCTACGCTTACCTCCAGGACGGAGCGGGAGCGCGCCAGCGCCTCCCCGGAGATGAGCTCGCTGAGGCCTCGTCCGAGCCCTTTCCTAGCCATCTTCGAAAACCTCCCAGTAGAGCCTGCGATATGCTGCGGAGCCCGGGCAATGTTTGTCGTAGATCACGGCCGGCAGCCCGTGGCTTGGCGCCTCGGCCAGCCGCACATTCCGTGGGATCTTCGCCTGGAAGGTGCGGCCAGGGAAGTTGCTCCGCACCTCCTCGGCGACGTCCTCCGCCAGGTTCGTGCGCGCATCGTACATCGTCAGGATGGCCCCCGCGATGGTAAGTGAGGGGTTGACGTCCGCCTGGACCATGGAGATGATCTGCAGAAGCTGCGTGAGGCCCTCCATCGCATAGTACTCGCACTGCATGGGTATGAGGACCTGATTGGCGGCGGCCAGAGCGTTGATGGTCAGCAGCCCCAGCGATGGCGCCGTGTCGATGAGGATGAAGTCGTAGGCCGGCTGGACAGGCTCCAGGACCCGCCGCAGACGCGTCTCCCGCGAGATGACGTTCGCCAGGGCCAGCTGTGCCCCTGCCAGATCGATGGTCGCGGGCAGGCAGTCGAGGTTGGGGGTGGCTGTGGGAAGGATGACTTCGTCGATGGCGGGATTAGCGTCGCCATTGACCCGCGTGATCAGGTCATAGAGGCAGTACTCTATGTCGTTCCTGTCGAGACCCAGCCCGCTGGTGGCGTTTCCCTGGGCATCCGCATCGACGACCAGGACGGATCGCCCCTCCAGTGCAGCCACAGCGGCCAGATTCACGACCGTAGTGGTCTTGGCCACTCCGCCCTTCTGATTCACGATCGCGTAGGTACGCGCCACCGGAATCCCTCCACTGGTCCAGCCCCTGCCGCCGCCACCAACATATTCCACAGGGTTTTCCACAACCTGTGGAAACCTGTCAGGTCCGATAGCCGGTCAGGTGGAGTCCAGGCACCGGTGTCTCCACGGTGCTCACCACCATAAGGCCATGATGGTCGGCGTCTGCCGTGAAGCCCCGGTCTCCCGCTCGGTGGTAGGCCCCGATGAATCCGTTGGCTCTGACCACGCGTACAGCCAGCGATAGGGCCCGCTCTCCGGGGCCAAGCGCCCGGAACACAACTGCGTCATAGCGCCGGGCCGCGGCGTCTCCTGCATCCTGCCAGCGCGCGCGCAGGTTGCTGCGCCGGAGGCGTGCGACGAGCAACTCGCAGGCAGTATACGCCTTTTGCGCCCTATCGACAAGGTCAACCTGCAGATTCCCCTCCAGGATCGCGATGGTCGCGCCCAGGGCGCCGCTACCGGCGCCTAGATCGGCCAGCGCGCCGCTTCGAGGGGCCTCGGGGAAGTTGAAGTAGGCTAATGCCGGGGTCATACCGCGCTCCCATGCCTCCTGCGCGGAGTCGTAGCCCGACAGGCCCGACGCTCTCGCCAGCCGCGCCAGCCACTCGGCAGCCAGCTGGAGGCTTGCGAGCTGCTCCCGAGTGACCTGGAGACCTGCCCCTGCAACTTGGCGTTCGATCACCGATTGTTTCACGTGAAACATTTCGGCGTGCCCCTCCGCTCACCTCCCTCCATCGGAGGTTTTTCCTTCAGATCGGCGTCCGGCGTTCAGATCGCACTGCCGGAGCCCTGCTGGCCGCCTGCGTAGAGGATCTATCGCGCAGTGGAGTGTTTCACGTGAAACATCTTGGCCTATCGCACCTGTAAGCCGTCAGGGGCGCCTGACCTGGGGAGACTGTTTCACGTGAAACATCGAAGGGGGAGAATCGCACCCTGATACGCTGGTCTGAGCCGCCAATCCGTCCACCATACCGACACGAACGCGCGTTCTATGATTCGTGGCGGGAGTGCAGGCACAACCGCGGTGCGCATCAGGGCAGCCGCGGCTCGCTCTGTTGCGCAATCTGCAGCCCCGAAGGTGCCGTCGCACGGGAGCGGCAATGTGCATGTAATCAGTCCACATGTTCCACAGAGTTATCCACGAGATATCAGGTCGGAGATCGGGACAGCGGGTAGCAGGCCGCCAGGTGCGTGCGCTACTCTGTCGGCTGATCGCGAGACGCCCGCCCATGCGACCCGGAGTGGCAGGTCTCGGCTGGGCCAAATGGGACCTCAGATCGGCGTGCTGCGGGCCGGCAGCGACCTTGCGGAGAGGGTAATGGGGGACCGTCAGGAGAGTGCAGGTTAATTGTCCAAAACCTCCACAGGGTTTTCCACGATCACTGGCGGGTGCGCGCACGCCATGCATGCCGCTGCATTCGGAGCGGCAGGGATGAGTGCTATAGTAGGGGGAATGGGTGGTGCGGAGCGGCCCCCCAGGGTCAGCGCTCCACCGGGCACACTTGGACGATGGCGTGCAGGTCAAGGCGGGGGAGAGTGAAGGACGTCCATCGGCCGTCCACGGCAAAGGGGAGCGGACGCCCTGAGGGGCGCTGCAGGACGGTCGAGGCCTCGGCACGGACTCGCACCCGGATCCCGAGGACCGGGACGACATCATCGACGACCACCGGACTGAAGCCCTCGCCGAAGCGCAGGTTCGCGTAGTTGATCAGATGGATATACCGCGCGTCGTCGCGCTCCCGGAGCACGACCTCGACCTGGCAGGGGGCGTCCACCCATAGCTCCTGATCCGGGGCGACTCGATCCAGCAGCGCGGTCGCGATCCTGCGGAGTGGGGGATAGGAGTCGAGCTGGTAGAATCGGAAGAGGTCAAAGGGAAAGTACACGACGGCGCCGTCCCCAAGGGGGTTTAGGAATGCAGAGCCCAGCCCTGACGGCTCGGCGGGCGGAGGGTTGTTGGCGGCGTAGAAGTGCTCGGGGGTGCGCTCGTAGATGGGGTGGGCCAGGCCGGCCATGACTCGCGCAGTGGTGGCCTCGCACTGGAGGGCAGGTACCGCCACCGGGTTTCCCGGGTCGCCGGGACTGCGGAAGACCAGCGGCGCGTCCGGGACGTCGACATCGAGCCCGAGGTCGGTGACGTAGCCGCAGGAGTACGGCGCGAAGCCCATGGGCTCGACGCCGCAGAGCTGGCGCAGGAAGGTGGGGGAGACCGCCTCTCCGTCCTCATCGTACATGCCGCAGCGCCAGGAGGCGATAAGGGCGCCGCCGCCTCGCACGTAGCCATCGAGTGCCGCGACCTCCTCCTCGGTGAGCACCAGCTGGTCGGGCAGCAGCACGGCGTGGTAGTCACGGAGTCGGTCGAGGGCGCGCTCCGAGATGATATCGAAGTGGCGACCGGCGTCGCTAAGGACCCGGGCGGCGCCGAAGACGCTGAGCAGCGGCCGCCGAAGGGAACTGCCCTCCATCCACTGAGCGAGGTGATGAGCGCGGGAGGAGTGCAGGACGGCGATGTTGGGGGCGCTGGAGGTCCCTGTGCACCACGGCTCCACGGCGCGAATCCTCTCGTAAACTCCACCGATGAGGTCGTAGGCCGCATCGTCCAGGGTTCCGTCATGCAGCGCCTGATCTCCGATATCGACGATGCCTCCATGAGCGATACCAGTTGCGGCCTCAAGATGGAGCTTTGCGACACTCTTATAGGAGAAACTCGACCATCCTCCGTAGTGAAAGCGGCTGGTGCAGCACTCATAGGGCATGTCGAACCACTGGAACCAGCGGGCCTGAAAGCCCGGGAGCCAGTTCTCGGGCGTGTGGGCCTCACGGAAGAGCACGTCGGCGCGCACGTCATTGTCGAGGTAGCACTGGGTGACATCGCCGGCGTGGTTCCAGCTCACCAGCAGGTCAGGGTTCTCGGCTTTGACGATGTGGATGAGGTCCTCCCGAAAAGCCGTCTCGGTCCCGACGCGGAACTGGTGCAGGCGACGGGCCTCGAGCGTGCCGGGCTCGGCGTCGCGGGGCATCTCGGTCCCGAAGCGCTCGCGGAAGAGCCGCCGGCAGTGGTCGCAGTAACAGGCCGGCGGATGCACGTAGGTGATGTCGAACCACAGCCCGTCAACCGGGTAGTCGGAGGCGATCTCCCGGGTCATCTCCCGGATGAGATCGCCGTATGGGGAGTTGAGGCACATCCACCACCAGAATCGTGGGTGAAGGCGGGGCTGCCCGTCGGCGTCTCGCTGTGTCCACTCGGGATGCTCCTCGCCGGCGCGGTGATTCCAGGCGCAACTGACGTAGGCGAGGACAGCCACACCCTGACGGCGGCATTCCTGGGCCACCTCGCGGAGGTAGTCGAAGTCCAGCCGGGAGTGCTTGTGGCCGACGGCGGTATCGTAGTAGCAGTTGCCATGGTGGCAGTGAGCGAAGACCGTCACGGAGTTGACGTTGGCCTCAACGAGGGTGGCGACATACTCGGTGGGGTCGAAGCGCTCGAACATATGGGGGGCGTCCTCGGGCAGGTGCATGTCCAGGTGGACCTTGCGCTTATGCGCGAAGTACTCCTCGGGCGTCATGGCCCTCACATCCCGGATGGTCCTATCGGCGACGCGCACGAGGGGTTCGGTGGCAGCGCGGCGCAGGCCTCCCTGCCGGCGGATGAGGTGGCGCCGGAGGGTCAGACGGAGCGCCTGGCGCCCGCGTTGAGGCGATGCGGCAGGGCGGGGTGGGCTGCCGTTGCGTGGCATGGGGGCCTGTGTCAGGGCCGCGTTCGCGTGAAGGTGCGCGCGACGGCCCACAGCGCCGGACAGGCCCACGACTGCACGGACAGGTGGGGGGCGGTGGGGTGTGGAAGATGGGCCTGCGACGACGCTGTGAGCCGGCGGGCGAGCAGGTGGCGCGGTCGGGATGCGATCGGCAGTCCGAGGATGCGCCGGGAACGCGAAGGCTCGATCAGTTATGGAGGTGCGCGCGTGAGTACCGAGAGCCGAGAGCAGCGGGAGATAGTGCGCGGGGGGCGGCTGCAGCGGCGGGACTTCCTCCGCCGGCTGCTGGTGGCGGCCGTCGGCCTGCCCGCCGCCGGGGCTGTGCTGGGCGGGTGCGGAGGCGGAGGCCTCCTGGACGATGGTCAGGGAGCGGACGGCGACGGGGACGACGGCGGTCAGCCGGACGGCGACCTGGAGGCGGAGGTGGAGGACACCCGGCGGACGCTAATCACGGTGATCAACGCCGCGACCGGAGGGCAGGAGGAGCTGGACGTGCAGCCACTGCTGGGCCAGCTCAACGCTCAGCTCGCGGTGGTCTGGCCGCTGATGGTGGCGGCCCCGGCCGCCGACCTCCGGGCGAACGTCCCGACAGCCCTGCAGCCGGTGCTCGAGCGGTTGGACGGCCTTGAGGACGTCACGGTGGGCTTCGCCGGTCAGGCGCCGGAGATCACCACGCAGCGCCTGGAGGAGGCGTGGGCGCGCGCGGATGAGCTGTCCGCAATCAACGCCGGCACAGAGAGCTCACCCGCCGACGAGGCGCAGTGGGTATTGCTCCTGGTGCTGATGCTGCTGCTGCCGAGTCTGAGCGACGAGGCGGCGGCGACGTATGCGAGCGCCGGGGTGGACGAGGCGCTCGCCGACGATGACCGCAACCTTGCCCGCGCCGCCGAGCTCTACGAGATGCTCCACCCCGAGGATCCGGTGGCCTGCACCTCGTGCCTGCTCGGTCATATCATGGGCTTGGCTCTCAGCCTGGGCCTGTACGTGTATCTGGGGATGGGTGCCCACGCGGCCGGCGAGCCGGGCCTGCTGTTCGGCTTTGACTGGGTGGCCGCTCTGGTGCTGCTGGCAGCGCACGTGAACGTGGCCGAGCTGTAGGCAGCGACGCAGGTCGTGTTGTGGTGAGGGGAGATGGGCGCGCGCGTTGGTTTCCCCACGACAGGGCCGGAACGGAGGCCGGCCCGTCCAGACGGCTGGGCAACGGCGACCGGGCACACCTGCAAGGAGATACGGCGGCGGGCGCGAAGCTGCATCAGCGACTCGCCGATGACCATCGGGAGAAGGAGCCGCCACCATGGCCGATAGACCGAACGTGCTGATCCTCTTCCTCGAGCAGCAGCGGGCCGACACCGTCGGGGCGCTGGGCAATCCTCACATTCAGACGCCGACGATGGACCGCCTGGTCCGGGAGGGCACCAGCTTCACCAGCACCTACTGCGCCTCTCCGGTGTGCATCGCCTCGCGCTGCTCGATGATCCTCTCGCAGTGGCCGCACCAGACCGACTGCACCACCAACTGCCCCATGCCGCAGGAGCGGACGTCCTTCATGGAGATCCTCCAGGACGCCGGCTACCAGACGCATGGGGTGGGGAAGATGCACTTCTCGCCCGAGAGCCATAAGCTGTGGGGCTTCGACGCCCGCGACTACTCCGAGGAGGGCGGCTTCCGGGAGGACGACGACTTCTGCCGCTTCGTGCACGACGCGGGCTACGACCACGTCTTTGAGATGATGGGCACGCGCAGCGAGTACTACTACATCCCCCAGCCGTCCATGCTGCCCGCGCGCCTGCACCACACCACCTGGACGGCCGAGCGCTCCCTGGACTTCCTGCGCGGACGCGACCGCGACCGGCCCTTCCTGCTGTGGAGCAGCTTCATCAAACCCCACCCGCCCTTCGAGTCCCCGGCCCCATGGCACCGCCTCTACAAGCCCATCGACATGCCCATGCCGCACCTGCCGCCGGGCTACGAGGCGCTGCAGAGCTACTGGAACCGGCGGCAGAACCGCTACAAGTATCGCGACCAGGGCCTCGACTGGAATCTCATCCGCACCATGCGTGCGGCCTACTACGGCTGCATCTCCTTCGTGGACTACCAGGCCGGCCGCATCCTGG
>JBNGDZ010000011.1:0-761 GCA_049975765.1 Armatimonadota bacterium | reverse complement strand
GAGCACCTGCGCGAGAGCGGCGATCTGGACGAGACCATCGTGCTGTGGATCGCCGATCACGGGGAGCTGCTGGGCGACTTCGGCTGCTTTGGCAAGCGCTCGATCCTGGACGCGGCGGCGAACATTCCGCTGATCGTGCGCTACCCCGAGCGCTTCGAGGCCGGCGCTGTCTGCGACCGCGTCTGCAGCAACGTCGATGTGGCGCCCACACTGCTGGGTGCCTGCGGGCTGGAGACCATCGAGCAGCATCAGGGCCACGACCTGGCCGACATCGCCGCCGGCGGCACGGCCGACCGTCCCGGAGTGCTCTGCCAGTACTCCCAGCGCGAGAGCGGGCTCTACGGGCTGGTGACCGACGAACTGAAGTACGTGTACTCGGCGGCCGACGACCAGGAGTGGCTCTTCCGCCGGTGGCCGGGCGAGGCCGAGGGGCGCTCCCTCGCCGGCAATCAGGCCTACCTGCAGACCACCGCGGAGATGCGCTCGGCGCTGATCGAGTGGTTCCGGCGGGACGGCTACACGGAGGTCCTCGATGGCGAGGGATGGCGCGCCTACCCGGCACAGGAGCGCCCGACCGTGGACGACAACCCCGACCACGGGCTGCTGTATCAGGAGGGCCGCGACTGGCGCGAGATGTTCCCGGAGGGCTACGGGCCGGTCAGCACGCCGCACGGCGGCTGAAGGAGGGCCTCACCCCCTGGCAGTTCGCCGAGGGCGAACCGCCATCCCCCTCTCCCTGGCTCGCTGCGCTCGCGGGCGGG
>JBNGDZ010000010.1:0-27334 GCA_049975765.1 Armatimonadota bacterium | reverse complement strand
GTGCCCTACAGCTTCGACATCACCGGTGCCGTGCGCCGCGGGGAGCCGAATGAGATAGTCGTCGCCGTCACCGACTGGGTGGACTGCGCTCAGCCCGACCTGCAGCACGACCTGGCGGAGACGAACCCCGACGGGGCGCGGAGCATCCCCGGACGGCCGTTCATCAAGCCCTGCGGAGGGGAGGTGCTGCCCGCCGGGATCATCGAGAGCGTCTGGATATACGGGCACGGGAACCGGTGGCTCTCGGACATCGCGGTGGTGACCTCCACCCGGGAGGACACGATCACGGTGCGCGGCGTGGTGCACAACGACGACAAGACGGCACGTGAATGCGTGCTTCGCAACGTGGTCTTCAATGGGGAGGTGGAGGTGCTACGCCTCCCGGAGACCACTGTCACCGTCAACGGTGGCGGAGCCACGGCCTTCGAGGTGGCAGCACGCTGGGAGGACCCGCACCTGTGGTGGCCGGACGATCCGCACCTGTACCGGCTGCAGACGACTGCCGCCTCGGGCGATGGCGTGAGCGATGAGCTCTCCACACGGTTCGGCTTCCGGGAGTTCCGGCCTGACGGTGACCGCTTCCTCCTCAATGAGACGCCCACGCACCTGTTCGCGGCCTCCTCGTGGCCCAACGGCGTGCCCATGGGCTGGTCCGGACGAACTCGCGAGAGGTGGCACGACACGAAGGTGCTGTTGGCGTCGCTGAGAGAGAGCGGCCATGACATCTACCGCGCGCACAGTGAGCCCTGGAGCGACCTGCTGGCCGACGCCTGCGATGAGGTGGGCCTGCTGCTGGTCACTGAGGGGATCATGAACTCGATCCCCGGTAAGTACGCCTGGGAGGATCCCGCGCTGATGGAGCACCTCAGACGCTTCTACGAGCGGTGGCCGATGCGGGAGATGAACCACCCGGCGCTGGTGATCCGCAGCATCGAGAACGAGGTCGGCTACCTGCTGCACGAGGGCCGGATGCAGCCGGAGGCCATCCCCAGGGTGCGGGAGGGCTTCAAGGAGTGCGGGCGGATCGTCAGGCGCATCGACCCGTCGCGGCCCATCATGTACGAGGGCAGCGGCCCGGGCTTCTATGACGTGGCTGACATCTACAACAACCACTATCCGCCCGACGAGTACCGATGGGCCTGGTACCCGAACTCCGCCTACTGGCCGGGCCGGGAGATGGACATCTACTTCACCGATGACTGGAAGTGGGACCGCCAGAAGCCGCTCTACGTCGGCGAATGGGGGTGGTTCCCCGGCGGCCAGGACAGGTTCGCTGCGTACATGGGGCCGGAGATCTATCGCCCCGGCGCCACCTACGAGCTGGCCAAGTCCACACTGTGGCGCATGGGCATCGAGGGCATGCGCTACTACGGCGTGTCGGCCATGTGTCCGTGGTACGTCCTCGAGGGCCAGCGCTTCGAGCGCATCACGACCGACCGCCCGCACCACCGCGTGGTGCGCGAGGGCTTCGCCGAGCTGAAGGTCTCGATCCGAGAGCGGGGCAGCGTCTACTTCACCGGCCAGACGCTCACTCGCACGGTGTCGGCCTACAATGACACGCTTCAGCGTCGCGAGCTGCGCATCGAGTGGAGGGTGTTGGTGGGCGGCAGGCCCGTGGCTTCGGGACGCTGGTCAGAGGACACGCCTCCGGCCGGCCTGACACGCCGGAGAATCACGACGGCGCTCCCGCGCGGCCTCGAGCAGACACAGGCCGGCCGGTTCGAGGCCTGCCTGCGCGTGGCTGGTGAGGTCGTGTCGTCGGCCACCAGCGCATTCAGGGTCTTCCCGCGTCTCGAGCGCGAGCACGAGCTGTCCGTGGCCGCCATCGGCCTTCGATCCACGCACCTACGCGGGCTGCGAAGGCTGGGCGTCGAGGTGCGACAGATCCCGGCGGATGCGCCTCTGGGCCGCCTCAGTGTCCCGCTCATCTGTGGCCCCCGCAGCAACTTCACGGCCGCCGATGCCGGGAGGCTGCGGCAGTTCGTGGAGCGGGGCGGGCAGATGGTCGTCATCGGTCAGATCGCGCAGCCTGAATGGCTGCCGGCACCCGTGGATCTGGTCACGGAGGATCCGACGACCCGGTACTTCGTCGCCTGGCCGGCCTGCCCCCTGCTGCGGGGCCTGACCGAGTCCGACTTCTCGTTCTGGCCCGAGGACCACGTGGTCAGCGACAGCGCATGGCAGCGCCCGGATGCTGTGCGATACACGCCGGCAATCCACGGCGGAGTGGGTCTGGACACCTCGCCCCTGGCACGGGTGCAGATGGGCGCCGGGCAGGTCTGGCTGGTGCAGCTCCCGGTGTGGACCAGTGCTCCCGTCAACCCGGTGACGGAGATACTCGGCCACAATCTCCTCGACGAGCTTCGCCGATTCAGGCCCACGGCCCCGCTCAGACTGGGACTCATCGCTCCCCCTGCCAGCGCAAGTGAGGGCATGCTGGCAGACAGCGGAGCGAGGCCCGAGGTGGTGCGGGATGTCGATGAGCTCGATCTCGCCCGGTACGGCGTTCTGATTGTCGAGGCCAGCGCCGAGATATTGCCAGAGGTCCTGAGCCACGCCGGGGAGCTTCAGGCCTGGGTCGAGGCCGGCGGCTGCGTCTGGCTGCACCTGGTGCGGCCGGAGACAGCGCAGGGCGCGTCACGGCTGTGCGGCAGAGAGATCGCGCTCTCCGACGTCTTTGAGCTCCCCTTCATCATGCGGGATCACCCGTTGACCGCGGGCCTTAGCGAGGCGCAGGTGTACTGGTCCACCGACCCGGCGAACTTCCGGCCTGTCCGTCCCGGAGCGGCCGATTACGTCGCTAACGTCGCCGGCGGTGTGGCGCTGGTGCAGCCACCGGTCCTGGTCGAGATCCCACGCGGGAGGGGGCGCTTCCTGGTCGATCAGCTTCACTGGGAGAGCGAGTATCGCAACCCCGATCGCGCCCGGGAGCTGCTGGCGGGACTGTGCACGAACCTGGGTGTCGCACTCGCGCCGAGGGAACGTGCCGCGCGAGGACCGACGTTCATTGCGCACTTCGACGGCTCGGCGCGAGCGGACCTCGCCGCGGGTAAAGCCGAGCCTGTATCGACCGAGGGCACCGCGTTCGTGCAGGGGCGTTTCGGCCAGGCACTGGCCTTCACCGGAAGTCAGGACCTGCGATACGAGCAGCGGGGCAACCTGGACCTGAACACCGGAACACTGGAGCTCTGGTTCAGGGGGAGTATGCGCGACGACCAGATCCTGTGGCGGACAACTCCCGAGAACTTCAATGACGCCGACTTCCTCGCGCTCTGGATCTGGAACGGGATGTTGCGCTTCGACCACCACTGCCTGCCCGGAGGACCCGGCACCGGCTACGTCGTGCACCAGGGGGAGCTGTCCGAGGGCTGGCACCACATCGCCGCGACGTGGGACCGTGCCGAGGGCGTCGCGCTCTACCTCGACGGGGAGCAGGTCGCGGCCGAGAGAGGCACCTGGGAGCCCGTGGAGCCGAGGTTCCGCCATTTCACACTCAGCGCCTCACACCGCCCAGTCACGGGTGCCATTGACGAGTTGCGGCTCCTCAACTACGCGCGGAGCCCGGAACAGATCGCTGATGACGCCCAGGCCACCGAGCCGTTCGACACGCCGGACGAGCCAGCAGAGCAGTGGGTTCCCGGCCAAGCCGGTCCTGGGTAAGCTACGCCCCGGCCGGGGCCGGGGGTGCTCCTGGCTCACCCGGGGCGAGACGCGAGTGGTACCACCCTTGCCGCGGTGGTCCTGTGAAACGGAACTAAGCTTTCGCCCTCGTGCACAGGATGCCTCTGTCACTTACGGAACGCTTACGCTCGGGCACGTCGTCCGCGGGCCCCTCTCCTGCATCTGCGGCGTGGGGCGAGGGCCCTGTTTCCAGACATAGCCTCCTGAGGCGGGACCCGGCGGCGCCGACGGCAGGGGTCATGAGGAGCTGCCTGCGCCTCAGGATGAATGACTCCTCGGACGAGGCTCGCCGAGGTGAGTCGTTGTCGAGCGCCACCTCGATGAACCAGCGCCAAAGGGTTGGTTCGCGTCCTCTCTCGCCCCGACATTCGTGTCACGCCCGGAAAGGAGAGGCACGTGCGTGCCACGGAACAACCAGTGGCGAAGGAGGAGATCGCGGCGGACCCGCCGCAGTACCAGCGTGCGGGCCGCTCATCCGTGTGTCCATGCGCGACAGGAGGAGGCGGAAGTCATGACTCACGCGGCGCCTGCGGTTTCTGTGGCTCTGTTCGCCATCGCGTTCGGCGCCTTTCTTCTCGCCGGCGAAGGAGCCGAGGCACAGGCTACCGTGGTCGTGGAGCCCCAGGAGATCGACGACATCCTGGTGAACCCCGGCCGCGGCTGGACGACCTTCCATCGCTTCAATGAGGACCACTCGCCCGACGAATACCCGCCAAGCTCCATCGCCTACTTCCGGTGGTACTGGGATGTGCTGGAGCCGGAGGAGGGCCGGTACGACTTCGAGCTCGTGGACGCGACCATCGAGGGGGCCAGAGAGAACGGCCAGAAGCTGGCCTTCCGCATCATGACCTGCAACGGCGAGCCCAAGGTCCCGCAGTGGTATCGCGACTCGGGCGCGCCCGGCAACGAGTTCAACGACGGGAAGAGCTGGCAGCCCGACTACAGCGCGCCGATCTACCTCGAGAAGCAGGCCGCGCTCATCGAGGCCTTCGGCGAGCGCTATGACGGGCACCCGGGCATCGATCACGTGGACATCGGCTCCATGGGCCGGTGGGGGGAGTGGCACACCTCACAGACCGGCGTCGAGCCGCCTTCCTTCGAGGTCCAGAAGCGCATCGTGGACATGTACCTTCAGGCCTTCCAGCAGACGCCGCTGGTGATGCTCATCGCGCAGAGGGATGCGCTGGCGTATGCCGTCGAGCACGGTGCCGGCTGGCGCGCGGACTGCCTCGGGGACATGCGCGAGGGCTGGTGCCACATGGACTGGTATCCCCAGCAACTGGCCGCGGCTGGTGTGGAGGAGGCCTGGAAGACCGCCCGAGTGGTCTTCGAGACCTGCTGGACCATGCAGCACTGGAAGGACCAGGGCTGGGATGTCGAGGAGATCTTCCGCCGGGCGCTTGAGATGCACCCGTCGGCGGTCAACAACAAGTCCTCGGCTGTGCCGGCGGAGTGGTGGCCGCAGGTGCGCGAGTTCACCAAGAAGATGGGCTACCGGCTGGTCCTGAGGCGCCTGGAGCACCCGGCGACGGTGGCGGCCGGAGCGCCGATGGGGCTGTCAATGCGGTGGGAGAACGTGGGGGTGGCGCCCTGCTATGACCGCTATCCGCTGGCGCTTGAGCTTCGCGGCGATGACGGGCAGGGCCACCGGGTGGCGACCGACGTGGACCTGAGGCAGTGGCTGCCCGGCACGCACGATGTGGCCGCGGAGGTCGAGCTGCCCGGCGATCTCCCCGCGGGCGAGTACGCCCTGAGGCTTGCCTTCGTGGACCCGAACACCGACGAGCCGGCGCTGAAGCTGGCCATCGCCGGCAGAGATGACGACGGCTGGTACGCCCTCAGCCGCGTGACCGTCGCGGAGTGAGGTCCGCACCCGGACACGCCGGCAGGTGAAGCCAATGCCCACGATGCGTCTGAACGTCCGCCGGCGGCGGATGATGAAGGTCAGCGACCCGAACCATGAGGCGAACTTCCACACCGATCAGATCGCCATCGAGCTTGATGCGCTTCACACCGGCTTTGTGCTGGTGGACATGTGGGATTGCTCGGATGTGCCTGACGAGATCAAGCCCGGGGGCGTGAGCTTCTGCCGGCGCGCCGCCCAGATCACCGCCCTCCGCGTGGCGCCGGCGCTGGACGCCGCGCGGGAGGCCGGACTGACAGTCATCCACGCCCCCACCTCCTACGTGGCGGAGAAGTACGCACACTCGTGTCGCGGCATCGAGGTCGCTGCATCTGATGCTCAGGCCTCTCCCGGCCGCGAGTGGCCGCCGCCCGAGAGGCGCGAGGCCTGGGCGCAGGAGTGCTGGGCGGCGCGCTACAGCGACTACGGGCCGGAGGAGAACCGGGCGCGGGTGGAGGGTACGCGCATCCTCCCCCAGGTCGAGCCCATCGAGAGCGACTGGCTCATCGCCTCCAGCGAACAGATGCACGCCATCTGCCGGCAGGAGCGTCTGCTGAACCTCATCTACGTGGGCTTCGCGACCAACATGTGCCTGGTCTTCAAGCCGGGCGCGCTCCTGGAGATGTCCGGCGCCGGCTACCGGTGCGTGGTGCTGCGCGATTGCACCACCGCCGTCGAGAACGCGGACAGCCATGGCGATCTCGCCCAGACGCGGGCCTTTGTGGACTGGTTCGAGATGCAGATGCTTGCCTACACCACCACCTCCGCGCAGTTCATCGCGGCCTGCGCCGGCGCGGCAGGCGCGTAGTCGGCCGCCGCCCTGTGCTGGGGCCGGCGCAGCGAAGGAATCCCGCGGCTGCGCGGCAAACCTACTGCCAGCCATCGACCCCGGTCGGAGGAGCATCCGTCATGACGCTCAGCAAGGACGACATCGTCAGTGATCTTCGGGCGCTCGGCGTCGGGCCGGGCATGACCGTCATGGTGCACAGCAGTCTCTCGGCGCTTGGCCATGTCGAGGGGGGCGCCGAGACGCTCATTGAGGCCCTCATCGAGGCCGTGGGGCCGGAGGGCACCGTCGCCATGCCGGCTATGCCTGGAGGCGGCGTCTTCGACGTTGAGAGTTCGCCCTCGACCGTGGGCACCGTGACGGAGGTGTTCCGCACACACCCGGGGGTCAAGCGCAGCTTCCATCCCACCCACTCCGCCTGCGCCATCGGCCCGAAGGCCGACTACCTGCTCGCCGACACACTCCAGCAGCCCACCGCGGTGGGCGTGGAGTCCCCCTGGGGCAGGCTGTCGCGACTCTCGGAGGGCTACGTCCTCCTGCTGGGCGTAGATCAGGACCGCAACACGCTGCTGCACCACCCCGAGGAGATCGTGCGTGCGCCGTATCTCTCGACGATCGAGCGCGAGTACGTGGACGAGGACGGGAAGGTGCGGACGAAGACGCTGGAGCTGTTCCCCGGCCCGCACCGCGACTTCATCGGCCTGGAGCCGCTGCTGCGCCAGTGCGACGCCATGCGCGTCGGCAGGGTGGGCAACGCGGTGGCCCGGCTGATGCACGCCGGCACCGCCGTGGAGATCGTGGTGCGGGCTCTGCGCGAGGACCCCGCGTCGGTGCTGTGCGACAACCCCAACTGCGACGACTGCGTCATGCAGCGGGCGAAGATCAAGGCCCACGACCTGGCGCAGCACGACTTCACGGCCTCGGCGCTGCTCGATGAGCTGGTGGATGACCTGCGCCAGGCCCGCGACGGCGGGCAGTGGGCCGGCGGCCTGCAGGCGATCTGGAATGAGGGCGTGCGCTCAGTCGAGCTCGGGGAGGCGCTGGGCGCGCAGCTCATCGAGGACGAGGCGGCGCGCGAGGGCTTCCTCGCCGACGTCGCGGAGATGGAGATGTCGGTGAGCTGCATGCACTGCGGGCTGTCGGCGTGGGACCTGGTGGCGCAGGCGGAGTTCGTCCGGGCTCGGCTGGCCCAGGCCGGAGAGCTGGCACGAACGATCGGGGCGCCGCTGGTGAAGGTCCCCGCACCGCCGGCCGACACCGATCCGGATGCCGCCAGAGCCCGCCTGAGCCTGGCCTGCGAGGCCGCCGGGGACGAGGTGACGGTGGTCTTCGAGAACACGCCGGGCAGCATCTGGGACACCGGCGAGGCCTGCGACGGGCCGCTGCTTAGGCTGGCGGATAGCTACGACGTCGGCTTCGCCTACAACCCGGCGCACTTCGCCAACGTCGGCGAGAAGCCGTTCCTGGGTACCTACCGCGACACCAAGCTCAAGCGCTACACGCGCATCATCTACGCCACGGACGGCTGCCTGCCCGGCCGCCGACGGTACACGCTGCCCCTGGAGGGCAACGGGGAGCTCAAGGAGGTCATCTCCATCTTCCGCGCCCGCTGCTTCGACGGCTTCGTGACCCTGAGGATGGGCGACCGCCGGGGCCCCGACGAGTTCAGGCGCCAGGCCGAGGCCTTCCGGCGGCTTCTCGAAACGAGCTGATCCCATGGCCTCAGACGACTTCGACCTCATCATCTCCGGTGGCACCGTTATCGACGGCAGCGGCAGGCCCGGCTTCGAGGCGGACGTGGCCGTCAGCGACGGTCTCATCGCGGCCGTCGGCAACCTGGACCGCGCCACCGCGGGCGAGCTGATCGACGCCAGCGGCCTGACCGTGATCCCCGGCATCATCGACTGCCACGCGCACTCGGACCTGACGCTGCTGGCCGATCCCCGCGGGCAGTCCATGCTGCATCAGGGCATCACCACGCAACTGAACGGCCAGTGCGGACTCGGGGTCTTCCCGGTGCGGCCGGAGGACCGCGAGGAGCTTGCCGGCAGCGTCTCCTTCATCAGCGCGCCCGTAGAGTGGACCTGGGAGACGGCCGAGGATTACCTGGAGACGCTCGACAATGCCCGTCCGGCATACTCCGCGGCCAGCCTCGTGGGCCACGGCGCCCTGCGCTCATACGTCATGGGCTTCGAGAACCGCGAGCCGACGGCCGATGAGCTGCGGCGGATGCAGGACGTGCTGCGCGAGTCGCTCGACGCCGGCTGCTTCGGCCTCTCCTTCGGCTTCAAGTACGCCCCCGGATTCTACGCCGAAGGCCGCGAGGTGGTCGCGCTGCTGGAGGTGATCGCCGAGCGCGAGGCCCTCGTCTCGGTGCACACCCGCAGCCAGCGCGAGGGCTTCGGCGAGGCCGTCACGGAGATGGCTCAGTGGTGCCGGGAGGCCGGCGAGGGAATCCGGCTGCAGATCGACCACGTGAAGCGCTCCGGCCAGAGCACCTGGGGCAGCATGGGTAAGCTGCTGGGCCTGATCGAGGAGCTGCGGGAGGGCGGGCTGGACATCGGCTGCGACCTCTACCCCTACGCCGCCGGCAGCCGCCACCTCTCCGGCTCCCTGCCGCCCTGGGTCCACGCCGGCGGCTCGGCGGCGATGCTCCAGCGCATCAGCCGGCCCGAGACGCGCCAGCGCCTGCGCGAGGAGCGGGGGGAGTTCGAGCGCGGGGAGCGTGACCGCGATCCTTTCGGCACCTCCTTCGATCGCATCCTGATCACCGACGTGCACAGCGAGGAGAACGCCGACGCCGTTGGCCGCACGCTGGAGGAGATCATGCAGGAGCGGGGGACCGACCCCACCGATACCTTCCTGGACCTGCTCGTCGAGGAGCGCGGGCACGTCAGCGCGGTGTTCTTCTCGATGGCCGAGGAGGACGTGCGCGAGGCCCTCGCCCACCCGCTGGCGTGCATCGCCACCGACGGCCTGGCCTTCGCCCCGGAGGGGCCCGCACACCTGGGCAACCCTCACCCGCGCTCCTACGGCACCTACCCGCGGCTCTTCGGCAGATACGTGCGCGAGGAGCGCCTGGTGCCGCTGGAGGAGGCCGTGCGTCGATCCACGGCGTGGCCCGCCGAGCGCATGGGCCTGACCGATCGGGGGCGCATTGCGCGAGGACTGCGCGCGGACCTGGTTCTCTTCGACCGCCGGCGCATCATCGACACGGCCACGTGGGACGACCCGCACCAGTTCCCGCGCGGCATCGAGTTCGTAATCGTCGGCGGCAAGATCGCGCTGGAGCAAAGCCGGCAGAGCACCGAGCGCTACGGCTGGGCGCTGCGGGCGTAGGGTGAGGGCGCACGCGGGCCGTCCGGACGGGCCGGACGGTGCGGCGTGGTGCCTATGGCGCCGCCAGCCAGTACACGGCGTTGGTCAGGAGCGCGGCCTCGGTGGGGTTGAGCTCCTCCGTGAACTCGTATCCGTCCGGCCCCTCGGTCGTCCTGCAGCCGAGGTTGATGCCGCTGAGCACCACACGTCCCTGACCGACCTCGCCGGCGACGACGGTCGGGTCGCCTCCCGCGTTTCCCTGCCGCTGGCTGACCACCACTGTCGTGCCCTGCGGGCCGGGCTTGAGCTTGATATAGTCGGCGAAGCCGGACTGGAACTGCTGACCGACCTGCAGAGCCGTCTCCTCCAGCCACGCCGCGAAGGCCGGGTCATCGGCCCTGTCGCCGAAGCGTTGCCGCAGGGCCTCGCCGCTGGCGACAGGATGGTCGGCGGCCACCTGCATAGCCGTGATGGCCACGTAGTCCGGCGCCTCTGCCACCTCCGGGAACATGGCGTGGCTGACGGGCATGTACCCGACCGAGTGGTGGACCAGCAGGGCCCCGCCGCCGCTCTCAACGAACTCCCGCACCTCCGCCTCCCAGCCCCCGCTCAGGTTCGGCGCCGGCGCGTGCGCGCCCATGTTCGGGACGACCAGCACCTCATAGCGCGAGAGGGCCGACGCGTCGAGGTCCTCCACGTACTCCACGACCAGGTCGTCGCGCTTTTCCAGCGCGGCCACGATGGCGTCGGCGCCGAGGTCACAGCCGCCGAGGGGCGAGCGAAGGTTCCGCAGCACCGCCACGTAGAGCTTCGCCGGGTCCTTCTCGGCCAGCCCGGCCGCGGGCGCTGGCTCGGGCTCCAGTCGCAGGAACTCCGTCCCGGGATGCATCGACCGCTGGATGGCCTCCACCGCCGACGGCTGCGCGTCCTCAGCCAGTGGGTACTGCTCCGGCGAGGCCAGCAGGTAGAAGCGCACGTCCCCCGGAGCAACATCCACCGAAAGCCCCTCGCCCAACTCCGAGACGCGGCCACGCTCGATCTCGACGGCGCGCGCGTCCTCGGCCACGGGGAGGCCGTTGAGCGCAAGCCGGGCGCTGCGCGGCTCGCTGACGTGCCGATTGTAGACCGCCACCACGCTGCGGGAGCCATCGGTGAGGGTGCTGACCTCGATGTCCCGCTCCAGCTCCGCCGGGACCGTCACCGGCGGCGTCCCTCCCAGGTGCAGCACCAGGGGACGGATGAGCTCCGGCGGCGCGTCGAGCAGCGAGAGGTAGCAGGCGCGCCCCTCACCCGCCCGGCTGATCGTCACCGCCGGCTGCTCGCCGATCCGCGCCACCACGCTCCCCTCCGCCGCGGGCACCTGCACGTACGCGGAGCTGAACTGCTCCGAGAGCCCCTCCAGCGGCGCCGCGCCCCCCACCATGTCCGCCGGCCCGTCAGCGCGCTCTGCCACGGTCACGCCACAGAGCTCGGCCAGCGTCTCATTGCGCGCCGCCTCGCCCTCCACCAGCACGGTCCCGCCCTGGCGGACCCACTGCGCGATGGCCTCGGCGATCTCGGGCTCGAGCGTCGGCTCACTGGGCACGATCAGCAGGCGGTAGGCGTCAAGCGCATCGAGCGCGAAGTGGCGCGAGAAGAGGATCTCCACGGGGATGTTGCGCAGGAGCACGCGCTCGCGGATGCGCCGCTCGTAGTCCACCAGCCGCCCGCTCTTATCGCCGCGCCTGATGCAGGCCTCCCAGCCGGCCCGGCTGCGCAGCACCGCGGCGTAGCGCACCGGTCGGGAGCCCGCCAGTATGTCGCCCAGGCCCGTGTCGCGCAGCATCCTGAAGCCGTCGGCGTTCGCCCCGGCCGCCTCCGGGTACAGGCGCGAGAAGTTGATCGAGAAGTACCACAGGGCGTTGCTGCCGTACATCAGGTGATGGCGGAAGTTCAGGGCCACGGCCCCGGCGTCGTAGAGGCAGCCGTTCACCGTGAAGACCGGCCGGTCATTGCCCTGAGCGCCGCGGATGTGAGCCAGCATGTAGCGGGTGTGATCGAGGCCGGTGCTGTAGAGGTCGGAGTTGGTGGTGCTCAGCCACTGCGACTGCGTCTCCAGGTCGTGGTAGGCCTCCAGGCGGAAATGGTTGTTGGGGCTGGTGACGTGAAAGACGAATGCATCGGGGACCTCCGCCCGCACCGCCCCGGTCATCTCCCGAGTCAGATCGGTGATGACGTTCATCTTGAAGAAGACCCAGTTGTGCATGGCCGGCTCGGCGAGGCGGTCGAAGTCCATCTCCTCGGGCATCGCCATCCCGTATCGCTCCTGGAAGGCGGCGCGGCAGCCCTCGCAGTCGCCGGGGAAGGTGAACTCGTCCACCAGGTAGACCCCGTCGGGGCGGTAGCTCGCCACCGTGGCAGCCGCCTGCACGAAGTCATCGAGGTGCGCATACGGGCAGCGGCGCTCGCGCTCGGGGAACTGGGCCGGCTTGAGGATCACGCCCACCCCCATCCGGTGCGCCTCCCGAAGCAGGGGCTCGACGTACTCCGGGTGCCTGTCGCTGCCGATGATGAAGTTGCCGCCCCGGGACACGACCTCACGGAGCAGCCGCGGGATGACCAGCTCCGGCTCCGCTACGGTCGTGGAGGCGAAGAACCAGTGCAGCGTTCCGGCCATGCGCAGGTAGTCCTGACCGAAGGTCGGTACGCGCGGCTCGGGCACGTCATCAGGCGTCTGCGGCTGCCCCGCGAGCACTGCCGGAGGGTTCTTCCACGCCAGGTAGGCCCTGCGCAGGTCGCCGTGATCGCCCCGAGCCGCCACGATGGCCCCGCGCATGCGCCCGTCCTCGAGCTGGTTGCTGACGATGGCCGTGTGCCCGTGGACCGAGTGCACGTAGGGCGTCAGGCGGCCGGTCTGCTGCAGATCGAAGTACTCACCGACGACCTCGCCGCGCTCGTCCTCGAAGGCCAGCCACCCCTCCTTCATGTAGGAGCGGATGTCATCGAAGGGGCGGTAGAACTCGCCCGTGCGCAGGACGGCCCGCTTGAGCCCCTCCGGCGCCTCGTACCACATGGTATCGTGCGTCCCGTCACCGCCCGGCGCCCAGCCGGTGAAGCGGCTCACGCCGCTGGACTGCTGCGCCGTGATCTCGTAGAAGAGGCTCTCGCTGCCGGCGACCAGGGCGTAGCTGACGGTCAGGTCCGGGCCCGAGTAGCTGATTGTCTTGCGCACCGGACCATCCTCGGCCAGCGACGCCTCGTACTGCTCGGTGTCCTCACGGTGGCGGATGAGGTTGCACCGGCCGCGGTCGATCCCCCGCCAGGTCGCCAGCTCATTGTCCACCCGCCCGCCCAGGGGCGCCACCACTCGCGGCTGGGGGGCGACCGGGTCCAGCACCACGCGCAGGCGGTCGTTGCGCAGCTCGAAGCCGTCGTCGGAGCGCTCCGCCGCCAGCAGCGGTGCCGGCGCGCGGCTGCCGGCGGCGTCCCCGCCGAAGTACACGAACAGAGGCTTCTGCTCGTAGGGCTTGAGGTCCAGCAGCGTCAGCACCTCGCAGGCCCGGTCATCCTCGGCGATCAGCCGGGCCTGGCAGGGCAGCTCATATCCGGCCCAGGTGAACACGCGCACGGACTCCGGGCCGGCCCCCTCGGGCAGAGCGAGGCTGACGCTCACCGGCGCTGCCCGCCGCTGCAGGCCGATCGGCTCCCCGACGACCACCGGCAGGCGCGTGTGCGCCGCCTCCAGGTGCCACGGCGCCCGCTGCGCGCGGGCAAGATAGCAGGGGTTGGCCGCCGGCTCGCGCCGCTCGTAGGGGTCGTAGATCGGCACCGCCTCGCCCGGTCCCGGCAGTCCCCCGAAGGCGTAGGAGAGGATGTTCTCGAAGAGGTCCTTCACCGCACCTGACTCGTCGCGGAAGATCCCGTAGAGCTGGGTGATAATGATCGTGCCCTCGCCGGCCACATCCTCGGCGATCAGCAGGGCTGCCCTGCCCGGATCGCCACTGCCGGAGGCGAGGCAGGTGAAGCCCTCGCCCCAGTCGCTCCACCAGCCGTGAGCACTCCCCAGCTCGCCGGCGATGGTGTGGGGCTCGGTGAGGATGGCACGCCTGGCATCGGGCGCGACCTCCACGGGGTAGTACTCCCCCTGGGTCTGCCCGGGGTGCTGCAGTCCCAGCTCCGCGAAGAACGCCTCGAATGGGCCGCCCCCGAGTCCCTTGTAGTCGACCACCAGCATCCCGCCGCGGGCCAGAAGCTGCCTGATTGCCTCGCGATGCCCCGGGGTTGCGAACACGTTCTCCTGTGCGGCGCTGGCCGAGTACTGGCCGATGTAAAGCACCTGGGCGTCGGTGAGTGCGCGCTCCAGGCCATCGACCTCCTCGCCCTGGAAGGCTCTCACCTCAACGTCGTAGAGGCTCATCTCCCGGCCGGGCAGGCTGCGCCCCTCCGAGTTGTAGGCCACCATGACCCGCTGCGGGGCCGCAGACACGCTCGCCGACGCCATCAAAAGCGCCAGGGCAGCCGCAACGACGACGAGACCCCGATGCCTCGACATGACCATCCAGACCAGCCCCTCACCAGCATTGTTCACGCCTTCACGGGGACAGACGATCCAGGAGGGCCTTTCCCCATCGAAGACTGATGCCCTTGGTGGCGACCGCTCATTTGCCGCCCAGCCCCACGGCGCCCGACGCAAAGGTGCCGCCGGTGAGGTGGCGAATGCACTATGCCAGGAGGGGATCGCTCAGCCGGCACGTCAGCGAGGAGGTCCCGCAACGATGACAGCTCGCCCTCTCATCGCCGCTCTTCTGATTGCTGCACTGACTCTGACTATAGCCCTCACAGCCGCCGGTCAGCAAACGCCGTCGGAGTACCTCGCGATCCCCGATCCTGCCGGCGAGCCAACCGAGACACGCCCGATCGCCGGAGAGGAGTCCATCCAGGAGCAGGGCGGCGCGCACGAGGGGCATCGCGTTCTTATCGCCCCAGGTCCCCGCTTCGATGTGGGAAGCCCGCGCTACGGGGTGTCGTACCACGCCTGCCTTGATACCGAGAAGCACGGAGCCGGCGGCGAGGTGGTGCCCAAGGAGGGCATGTCGGGGATCGGCCTCCACGCCCCAACCGGTGCGAACTGGTACGGTGGCGGCTGCATCGACGTAAAGCTCGACGGCCAGTCGATCGGCGCCTGGCGCCCCGAGCTGCTCTACGAGAGGTGGCCCAACCAGGAGCGATTCACAGCCGTCTACGAGACCCCGCGGGGCACGGTGCGGCTGACGTTCGCGCAACTGCGCGACGACGATCGGCTGCTGGTCGAGGGAGGCGTGGAGGACGCCGGCCGGCCGCGCCTGGAGGTCAGCCTGCGCTGCTTCCCGGGCGGCTTCCGCGGCGAGCGGCAGCGCTTCGCGGCGACCGCGAGCCGCCGGCAACCGGCCGGAGGAAGGCTGATACTGCGCCCGGATGAGCCCTGGGTGCTGTTCGCCGACGAGGCGATGGACCGGGCGGTGGACGAGAGCAGCCGAGGTTGCGGCGCGGCCATGTTCGACCCGGCCGAGGTGGAGTCCGCGGCGGCGCGGGTCGAGGAGTACCCGGCCTACCTGGAGATCAGCTACCCCGCCGGAACCAGCCTGTTCCACCTGGCGCTGTGGGAGTTCCCGGAGAGCACGAACGCAGAGGCCCTCGCACAGATGCAGGAGGTGGACGGCATGTTGGACAAGAGCGCCGGCGTTCTACTGCCGGCGGCAGAGGCAGTGCAGATCGAGGCCGATCCGGGGGTGGTCGCCGCCGGTGGCGAGGCCGCGGCCACCATCGTACTGCCTGACGAGCCCTCGGACGAGCTGCTCTACGCCGCCCGCCAGCTCCGGCACTACCTGGAGGAGATGACGGGCGTCCTCCTGCCCGTGGCGCTGGCGGGTGAACAGGTCCGAGGCAACCGGATACTGCTGGGCGCGGCCGAGGCCGCCGCCGAGACCCCCGACGACCTCGCGGCCGAGGAGTACATCATACGCACCGCCGGACGCGACCTCGTGATCGTGGGCGGCTCGGACCTGGGCACCTTCTACGGGGTCTGCGGCCTGCTCGAGGATCATCTCGGCGTTCGATGGTACGTTCCGGGTGACCCGCTCGGTGACTGCGTGCCGACGGTGCAGGACCTGGCGGTGGGAGAGATCGACGACCGCCGCGGCCCCTCATTCCCCATGCGCTGGATCGGCAACGGGCACTGGGCAAACATGAACCGCCAGAACCGTGGCGGCGACGGCCTGGAGGCGGGCTTCAAGATCGAGCCCGGCATCTACCACACGCAGAACAGGCTGCTGCCCCACTCCGAGTACTTCGAGGAGCACCCCGAGTACTTCGCGCTCATCGACGGTGAGCGATCACAGGAGCCGCACTGCAAGCTCTGCTACTCCAACCCCGACGTGGCGAAGGCGGTGGCCGCGAGCATGGCCCAGATGCTGGAGGCCGACCCGGGCATCGACCTTCTCTCATTTTCCCCCACCGACGGCCAGATGTGGTGCGAGTGCCCCCAGTGCACCGCCATGGATGAGGAGGACGTCCCGAAGGACCAGAGCAAGTCGCGGCGGAGCCTCATCTTCTACAATCGCATTGCCGAGGAGCTGCGCAAGACCCACCCGGAGGCGAAGATCCTGGTCGGCGCCTACAACGTCTACAACTGGCCGCCGGCCGACGCGTCCATCGAGGCCGATCCCATGTTGGCGGTGATCATCACCCACTACGAGGACTACTGCATGGCCCACCCCGTGCCAGACCCCGACTGCCCCCGCAACCAGCGCTACGTCGAGCTGGTCCACGCATGGCAGGACCTGGGATGCGACATCTACTACTATGAGTACTACAACAAGGGCAACTGGTCCAGCCTCCCCTGGCCCATCGTGCACTCCATCCAGGAGGACATGCCGTGGTACTACGAGGAGGGGCACAGGGGCGTCTACACCCAGTTCAGCACGGGCAACGCCTGGACGCTCTACCCCGCCTACTACGTCGCGGCGAAGCTCATGTGGGATGTCGATGCAGACGTGGACGCCATCTTCGACGAGATGTGCGACCGCCTCTACGGCCCCGCCGGCCCCCACATGCGCGAGTACTACCGCGTCCAGGAACAGCAGATGGCCACCTGCGGCCAGCACTTCCCGGGGCACAGCATGACCGCCGGCCGCTGGGTCTTCACCGACGAGGTGCTGGCGGCCATGGGGGAGGCGCTCCAGCGGGCTCACGCCGCCACGGACGATGAGCTCATCCAGCAGCGCCTGGCGAAGATCGATCTGTCGTACGAGTACACTTGCAGGCTGATCGAGTTCGCGAACCTCATGCACGCGGCCTACAACGAGGAGGACCCTACTACGGCCATCGCGGCGGGCGAGCGGGCGCTGCGGGCCTACGACAGCCTGCTGGCCGACATGACGGAGGACCCTGGCCGCTGGCGAGGCGTGGTCAACGGCCAGGCCACACTCAACTACCCCTTCGTCCGGAGGCGCTACGAGCGGCTGCAGCAGCACTTGGAGGGCCTGCGGGCCCAACAGGCAGAGCAGCTTCAGGACCTCGCCGGCGGATGGCGCTTCCGCCTCGACCCCGACGACGTCGGCGTGGATCAGGAGTGGTTCGCCCCGGACCTCGATGACTCTGGGTGGGAGCCGATCGAGATCGGCAGGCCCTGGGAGGAGCAGGGGCACCCGGCCTACGACGGCTTCGCGTGGTACCGCCGCGACCTGACAGCCGAGGCCGAGTGGCTGCAGGGGGAGGCCGAGATCACCTTCTGGGGCGTTGACGGCGAGGCGTGGGTCTACCTCAACGGGGACCTCCTGGGCCATCACGAGGGCTGGGATGAGCCCTTCAGCGTCCCGCTGAAGGCGGACGTCGCCCGGGCCGGCGAGGGCAACGTGCTGGCGGTGCGAGTGTGGGATGGCTCCAACCAGGGCGGCATCTACCGCAAGGTGACGATCACAACTCAGGCCGGGGACTGACGGCCGGCGGCTACAGCCCGGCGCTCCACAGGTGCGAGCCCACCGCGAAGTAGACGCCGCCATCGAGGACCGCGAGGCCTCCGCCGATGCTTCCCGGCGCGTCGGCGACCTTCTCGATGAGGTATGTCCCCGGTTCGATCCTCAGAATCGCCCTGCGCAGCGCGAGGTAGATGCTGCCGTCAGGGCCGGCCGTCATGGGGCGGTAGGGGACTGAGCCGTAAACGCTCAGACTTCGGGTGCGGATAACCTTCCGGGTCCGCGGATCGAACACGAAGAACGTGGAGTTCGAGCCGATGCAGTAGAGGTTGCCGTCCGGCGCCGTGACCGCGGCGTTGATGGTGGCCAGCCCCGGAATGGGGACCACCCGCCACTGGACCTGCTTGGTCTCCCAGTCGAGGAGATAGAGGAGGGCCTCCTCCGCAACCGGGGTGGTGCCGTGCCCGCCGCTGATTGAGCTGCAGCCGACGACGTCGCCATTGGGCAGTGCCGCCATGTCCATGGTCATCTGGTTCTCGACCAGGTCTGTGTGCCGCAGCAGCAGGTTCTCGCCGCTGCTCAGGCTGCGGACGGCGACGCCCCCGCCGATGACTCCGTAGCCGGGGTTGCCCGAGATCAGCACATGGTCTCCATCGGGATGCGCCAGCGCCCCCCACGGCACGTTGATGTCGGGCGCGAACTCGCCGACCAGTCGCGGGTTGGGCGTGGGAGGCACGAGCGCATCATCCTCGGGCCGCTCCCGGGTCAGTGCGATGCCCCGCACTGACAGCCACGGATTCTCGCTCCCGCCGTCAATGGTCCGGATCGACACCCGATGCTCCCCTGCGGCGAGGTCGAACGGCCCCAGGCACAGGATCGGACCAGGACGGACCGCCGGCGCGCGCGGGTCGAAGGGCTTCCCTACCTGCTCACCGTCCAGCAGCACCTGGCCCCTGCAGTAGCTGGGCGCCTGATAGGTGCTGACCAGCAGGTAGTACCGGCCCTGGCGCGGCACGCTGACCGGGACGTGAAGCTGGCTGCCGTAGTCCTCACCCTTGAGGAACACCACGTCGTGACCGTCGAGGTAGATGGCGCTGCCTCCGTCCGCCTCCGCGATGGCCGCCAGCGCCTCGGCAGCAGGCGAGCCCTCGATCCGCGGCGGTGCGGGGTGCATGTTCCAGGGGCGGGTGGTGTCGAAGACGTAGAGCTTCCCGCCACCGTAATGCCCGCCGAAGACGCACTTCCCCTGCACCCCGAAGCCCTTCAGCGCGATGGGATCGGGCTCGTAGTGCAACTCGTCCTTTGCCGGGTCGTAGACGATGAAGCGCGATGGGTGGGCGGAGTTGGCGTAGATGCGCCCGTCGGGACCGGCGACCACCACGCGGATGGCGCTGCCCTCCGACTGGTAGTCGAAGTCTATCCTGGTGGTCTCGTCGGTCTGAGGGTTGCGAACGGTCAGATAACGCTCCACCATATTGTAGGCCGCGACCTCTCGGCCGTCGGGGAATGCCGCCTTCACGTCGCCCCAGTAGATGTCGCCCATGTCCAGCTCGGCGGCGACCTCGGACGCCTCGATCTTCACGCCCTCCCCGCCGCTGAGGCGGTACCACTGCTCGCCGGCGCGGCCGTAGGCGTTGCCATCGATGCCGGTCTGCACGTAGGCGGTGCCGATACCCAGCTCATCCTCAGGGACGATCTGACGCTTCTCTCCGGCCTCGGGGTTATAGGCGACGATCTTCCAGGCCCCCGTGCCGATGCCGCAGTAGAGCCAGCCGGCGTCGTCGTAGGCCAGGTGCGAGAGGTACTTCTCCCTCTCATCCATCGGCCCGTGATCCGCCGTCTCGCCCGTCGCCGGATCATAGGACACCAGCCCGGCGCGGTAGACGTCGCCGGCCCAGATGACCCCGTCAGGCCCCTCTATGATGCGCAGGAAGGCGCTGGCCGGGGCGAACCGGTGCTGGAAGGTCCACTCACGCGACGTGGGGTCGAGCTCCAGGAGCACGTCCCCCATGCCGGTGTAGAACCTGCCGGAGCGGGCGACGAGGCTCCCGTAGGGGGCGCCCGCGGGGACGCCCTCCGGGGCGTAGATCTGCTCGGTCTCTCCGGTGTCGATGTCGGTGACCAGGATCCACCCCCGCAGCGAGAGATCGGTGCTGCAGCCGATCACCAGGTTGCGGCCATTCGCGTCCTGGACACCCACCACGCCCCGCCTCTCCGCCAGCGGCGTGCCCACCCCGTGGTCGATGAGATCCTGAGCCTCCGCCGCGGCGCCAAAAAGCAGCAGCACGGCGGCAACCGAGCATGTGGTCCCGATGGCGTCGTGCATGGCAGTCGCACCTTCCCTGGATCGCGGTCGCGCCGACGCCGGCCGTGGAGGCGTTCTCTCGCCCTACCGACTTGGGCATTAAACATGCCGTTCAGTGGCACGGACACTCCTGTCCGTGCGCCGTTCCCATTGTCGGGCTGGAAGCCCGACCTACGCGAGGGATGGAGCTGACGGCGGGCCGGACAGTGGTCCGGCCCCTCCATACGGCGCCGACGACAGCGCCGCAGCAGCCAGTCACGCCCCCATGCGGTCAGTGCTCTTCCAGGCCGCCGCCGCTTGCCGTCCTCCACTGCCGCCATCCGTTCAGTGGCACGGACACTCCTGTCCGTGCGCCGTTCCCGTTGTCGGGCTGGAAGCCCGACCTACGCGAGTGGATCGTTTCCCGGCTGTCCGAACGATGGACCACTCTCAGCAGTACTCTTTTCGGATCCCGCGCCCCGGTGTCTCCGGGGAGGAACAGACGCTGGCTACCGCTCCTCCAGGGCCACGGCGCGGGTGAAGCTGCTGTCCATCGCGAAGGCCACCGGCAGCGAGATGAAGAAGCATCGATCGCGCCGCAGCTCGTCGAGGACCGCGAACTCCACGATGCAGATGTCCTCAGACATCACGATGTCGTGCAGCTCGCGCGTATCGGGGACGTCGCGGCCAAGGCCGAACCAGCAGTCGACCACCAGCAGCTTCACCTCATGGTCAACCATCCAGTGTCCTGCGTCGGGCGTGAGCGTCGGGATGCCCTGCATCGTCTCGCGGGTCTCCTGCAGGCCGTTGCGGCACAGCAGGATGTATCCCGGCTCGAGGACCTCCGAAAGGTGGCGGTCGAGCACCTCGCCGGTGACCACGCGGTCCGCGGCGTCATCTATCGAAAGCAGCGCCGCCGGGCCGAAGAAGCGATCAAGCGGGACGTCGGTGATGGCTGTGCCCTCCTCATAGAAGTGCGCCGGGGCCTCCACGTGGGTTCCCACGTGGGAGTGCAGCCTGGAGATGTCGGTCTTGAAGGTGTCATCCGCCAGGCGACCAATGCTCACCTCCAGGGGCCTGTCCTCCGTTCCTGGCGGCTCAATAGTCACAGAGAGATCGACCAGGCGATAGCGCTGCAGGTCCAGGCTGAACATGGTCGAAGGCTCCTTTCGGGGGAGGCGCGGCCGCTCACGCCACCTCGTTCGACGCCTTCGAGGGTCGGACCTGCAGGCCGAGAGCAGAGGCGGCAACGCGACAGAGCATCAGGTGCAAGGGAGGCCGTCATGGTGGACCGGGAGCAGTTCATCGGGCCGTGGGCAGGGCTGCCGATCGCGTGGACTGACGACGACCAGTTCGACGAGGCCACGTACCGCGCGGACGTGGCGCGATGCTGTGAGGCCGGGGTGCCCGGGGTCTACACCTGCGGCACGACCGGCGAGTTCTACGCGCTGGAGTTCGACGAGTTCCGCGCGGTCACCGACGCCACCATCGAGGAGTGCCGCAGCGCCGGAACCCCGGTGATGATCGGCTGCACGTCCACCTTCACCCGAGGCGCCATCCGCCGCGCCCGTTACGCAGCGGAGCGGGGTGCCGACGCGGTACAGCTCGCCCTCCCGTTCTGGATGGAGGTGCCCGATCAGGAGGTCGTGCCCTTCTTCGAGCAGGTCTCGGCGGCGGTGCCGGGCATGCCCATGACCATCTACGAGACGCTGCGCTCGAAGAAGGCCATCAGCCTGGAGACCCATCGCCACATTCATGAGGCGGTGCCGGCGGTCATCGGCGTCAAGGCCAATGCCGGAACGGTCGGCCGCACGCCCGAGGGCTGCGCCGCCGTCAGCGACCTCTATAACGTATTCGTGTCCGAGAGCGCCTGGGCGGAGCTTGGCCCTCACGGCGCGATCGGCTCCTGCAGCGCACTCGTCTACCAGAACCCGCGGATCGTCCTGCAGGCGTTTGACCTTCTGCGCGAGCAGCAGTGGGATGAGCTGCGGGTCTGGACGGACAGGTTCGACCGCCTGGTGGCCGAGGGGCTGAGGCCCGTGATCGACGCCGGCTGCACCGACAGCGCCATCGATCGGCTGCTTGCGCGCAGCGCCGGCTTCCTGGAGACGAGCCTGCGCTGCCGGGAGCCGTATCCAGCCGCCACCCCCGAGCTACTGGAGGGCTTCCGGGCGTGGCTGCGAGCCAACATGCCCGAGTTCCTGGAGCTGTGAAGCGCGATCGATCGTCGCGCGGCCGGCACTGACGAGGAGAGATCGTCATGTGGAGGGACGGGAAGCGCTGGGTCTACTCGATCACCTATGACGAGGGGTGCCAGGCCCTGCTGGAGCACGCGCTCGCGGCGCACCGCAGCTTTGGGATCCCCGGCCACGTCTGCTTGGTGGCCAGCCAGGTGGGCGTGCCGCGCGACGTCCCCGGCAGCAGCTACAACGGGATGATGATCCTCTCGCGGGACGAGATCGACATGCTGCGGGGCGAGGGCTGGGGCGTCTCATGCCACGGCATGACGCACGGGACGATCACCGCCGAGAACTGGCGGCAGGAGCTGCTGGAGAGCCGCGAGCTGCTGGAGGAGACGCTGCAGACGCCCATCAGCATCTTCTGCCTGCCGGGCAACAACGATCACTACCCGGTCGTCCGCGAGCACGCCGCGGCAGCGGGCTACAGCGGCATCATGACCATCTACGATGACGTCAACCGATGGCCGCCGGACCCCATGCGGCTGTGTCGCGTGCCGCTGCACAGCGAGTACCCGCCGCCCTTCTACTCCGCCTTCGACCCCTTCAAGCGCATCCAGCAGGCACGGGAGGCCGGGGGCTGGATCATCGACTACTGCCACTGCCCCATGCCCGGCAGGCCCATCCATCCGTGGAAGGACTGCACGCTGGAGCAGCTCGAGGAGCGCTTCGCCAGCGTGCGAGAGCTTGGCGGCGACGAGGTCTGGGTGGCGGAGCCGAACGAGGTCCTGGACTACGCGCTCGGCGCCGGAGGCCGCGAGCGATCGTAGCCGGCGCGCCGCCGCGGGGTCCGAGTCCCAGGTGTCGGTGGAAGGCGCGGGCGATGGCGCCCGCAACCGGCGATCTGAGGCCGCACCTTCGCCGCCGGCCAGCGAAGGAGGAGGTCCAGCATGAGGCGCATCGGCATGGTATGTGTGCTGGCAGCTTCGGCGGTGGTGGAGCCTGCCCCTGAGCTGGCCGGGCAGGCGCGCGTCACCGTTGACATCGGGAGGTCGGATGGCATGGCTACGAACGTGGAGATCCAGAGGGCCATCGACGAGGCCGCCGCGCAGGGCGGCGGCGAAGTGGTGATTCCGGCGGGCGAGTACCTCTGCCACAACTCCGTCATGCTGCGCGACAACATCGTCCTGCGCGGCGATGGCGAGGTGATCCTGCGCAAGTCCGACGGCTTCAGCAGGCCGCTGGTCTCCGACTGCGGCTTCTATCATGATCGCGTGAAGGTCGAGGACCCGTCCGAATGGCGCGTCGGCTGGGGCGTCACGCTCCAGGCCGCGCCGGAGCCTCGCGGCTTCTTCGACGACGTCCGCACCATCGCCGCCATCGAGGGCGATGACCTGGTGCTCGACCGGCCCGTCGGTCACTCGGACTTCACCGTCCGCGGCGGCGCCACCGTCCAGAACGTCTTCCCGCTCATCGCGGGCTACGGCGTGACCGGCGCGGCCGTGGAGGGCATCATCTGCGACGGGAATTGGGAGGGCAACCCGCCACTGAACGGCTGTCGTGGGGGCGCGATATACCTCTTCCAGTCCGAGCGCTGCCGCATACAGGGCTGCGTCGCTCGCAACTTCAACGGCGACGGGATCAGCTACCAGGTGAGCCCGCACACCGAGGTCTCGGGCTGCTCCGTCCACGGGAACGCGAACCTCGGCCTTCACCCCGGCTCCGGCAGCCACCACACGCGCATCACCGACTGCGAGGTCTACGACAACGGGGGCGTGGGGCTGTTTCTGTGCTGGCGCGTCACTCACAGCCGCTTCGAGGGCAACCGCATCCACGACAACGGGTCCTTCGGCGTCTCAGTCGGCCACAAGGACACCGACAACACCTTCGTGGACAACGTCATCGAGGACAACGCCCGGCACGGCATCTACCTGCGCGACGAGCCTGACTACAACTCCGGCCACCGCTGCAGCTTCCGCCGCAACCTCATCCGCAACAACGGTGGTCCCGAGGACGCCGCCATCTGGATCGACGGCCACACGGAGGGGACGCGCCTGCTGGGCAATTGCATCGTGGATGACCGCCCGGAGCCGGCGGCCTGCGCCCTGCACGTGGCTGAGAACGTGGTCAGCGTGACGTGGAAGGGCAATGAGCTGGCCGGCTTCGACACCGCCATCGTCAACGAGTCTCCGGCGGTCCAGCTCTCCGACTGACGGAGCCGGTTCAGTCGCGCTCCAGCCACAGCTCGAAGGGCCGCGCGTCCGGCGGCGGCGTGAAGGGCAGCTCCACCCTCCGCCCCGTGCCCGCGGACTCGTATGCCGCGAAGATAATCTCCATCACCGCCCTGCCGTCCTCGCCGGTCTCCAGGGGCTGCTCGCCGGCCAGGATGCAGTCCACGAAGTGCTGCATCTCCTGCGGGAAGCCGTAGTTCCAGGCCTCCTCGTACATCGTGAAGCTCCAGCCACGCGTGGTGGCGGCCTTCTCCACCGCGTAGTCGTAGCCCACATCCGAGTAGGTGACCAGCGAACTGCCCCGCAGCAGGTCGGCGAAGATGACGCCCTCGGAGCCGTAGACCTCCGCGCGGTCGTCCATTCCGCCCTTCTTGATCCAGGACTCCTCGGCGATGCCCCGGGCGCCGCCCTCGAACTCCACGATGATGGTGGCGTTGTCGTCGCCGCGGGTGCGATCGCGATGCAGGTGCGTGTGCATGTCGGCGTAGGCGCTCACCGCCCGCGGCTTGTCGAGCATCCAGCGGAAGAACTCGAAGCCGTGGCAGCCCATGTCGAGGGTCACGCCGCCGCCCGACAGCTCCACATCCCAGAACCAGTCCGCGTGCGGGCCATCATGCTTCTCGCACTGCTTGAGCAGGTACAGCTCGCCCAGCGCTCCGGCATCCACAAGCTGCTTGGCGCGAACGTACTTGGGCGCGAAGCACAGCTCCTCCGCGTAGCAGAGCGCGACGCCGGCCTCCGCACAGGCGTCGATCATCCGGTCGGCCTCCTCCATGGTCGTGCACAGAGGCTTCTCGCAGATGACGTGCTTGGCCGCCGCCGCCGCGTCGCAGCAGGCCTGGCAATGCAGGTAGTTGGGCAGGCCCAGCACCACGGCATCGACCTCCGGCAGCTCCAGCATCTCCCGGTAGTCGGTGAACCACCTGCCGATACCGTGGCGCCCGGCGAAGTCTCGCACGTGCTCCTCCGTCGGCGACGCCACCGCGACGATCTCCGCGTTCGGTATGCGTGCGAAGGACTCCGCATGTATCTCCGCCACGAACTGCGAGCCGATCATGCCGACACCGAGTCTGTCCATACTGCACCCTCCCTGCCCGGCCAGCTTCGTCCGTCACGCGCACCGGGGACTTCCGCACTCGCGGGATTACTCCTGCCGATGCAGCAAAGGCAGCGCTGGCCAGCCCCCGCCCCAGTGCGCCTCGCAGCGCAGGTGCCCGGTTGGGTGCAGTCCAACCACACGCACTCGTGAGGTGGAAGCCTCCGCTGCCACAGGCAAGTCCCCCAGCCGCGAGGTCAGGGGCCGGGGTTGGCGAGAAGGGCCGGGCAGAAGCACACGCGAACGGATGACGCCGGGGCAGGTGGCACGGGGCTGGGTCCGCCGCTCAGGGCGCCATGCGGTAGATGCGGGTCACGCCCGCCGGAAGCGTCTCCGCAACGGCGCCCACGCGACCGAGAGAGCGCCCTGTGACCAACTCCGTGACCTCCGCCGGCCGAACCAGTTCGATGCGCTTGTTGCCCGCGGAGGCGGTGTGCAGCATGGCGTAGCTTCGATTCGCGAAGAACGTGTCCAAGCTGTCCGAGTAAACATGCACGCCGCAGCGGCAGCAGCGAGTAGACCGACCGCCAGTCAGCAAGCTCGCGCACGGCCAGCGCGGGACGGTCGGCGACCGTCCCGAGCACGGTCGCCTCGTCATCCGCGACGGAGAACGCGGGGGCGAGCTCCCACGGCCATCGGAGGGTCTCCGGCGCCGAGGCGGTGATCGGGTGCGCCGGATCCGTGATCGCCAGCTCAGCCTGCACCGGATGGGCGTGCGCGCGCAGCGTGATCCCGGTCAGCTCCGCCATCGCCTCCTCGCTCAGTGACGCGCCGGCGACGTAGCCCGGCGCATAAACCCAGACCGCAACCTTCCCGCCGCGGCGCACCTTGGCGTCGATGGCCGCCTGGGTAGCCTCGTCGATCGCCCACGCGTTCAGGAAGATGTACAGCCGGTAGTCGGGCAGGTGCTCATCGGCGATGTCGGACAGCAGATAGATGTCATGCGGCGCGCCCATCCGGGCCAGCTCATCGACCGTGTCGCGCAGATAGGCCCGCAGCACAGCATACTCCCCTGCCGCGTGATACATGCTCGGCTCGTCCACAAACACCGCGACGTCGGCAACCGGCTCGCGGTCATCGTCAAGCGCCTGGTCGCAGGTCTCCTTCAGTGCCGCGATCTCGTCCATCACCTCAGCCTGGTGGAATGTCGCGTTCCCGGCCAGCAGGAACCACCACAGGCTCGTGCCTCTCGTCAGCGAGTGGCCGACGGCGCGCTGCAGCACCGCCAGCGTCTCGTCGAGACTCTCCGTGCGATAGCTGACGTGCCCTGGATACAGGTGCGTACGCGTGTCTACCTCGTCCCAGTACAGCTTGCCGTGCAGGCGGTAGCTGCCGAAGTACGTGGACACGAAGCTGCCCGGCTCGCCGCCGCGGCGGTGGTCATAGGAAGTCGGCGAGCACAGGAAGTCCACGTCCGGGGAGACGAGCACTTGTTCGAGGGCTTGGAAGCCGTCCTGGCGGGGGGTGTAAAGCGAGTAGCCGTAGAACACGCCGGCTATCTTCTCGCCGCCCGTCTCCTCCTTCACGATCCGGCAGCTTCGGAGGATGTTCCGCGAGACCATGTCGCTGAGGAAGCGGAGGTAGTCCACGACCCGCCTACCCTGGACGGGGTCGCGGAAGAGTCCGTGGTGGGTGGCCTCGCGCTCCTGGGGCGTCGGCGGCTGCGCGGCCTCGAAGGTCGCATCCGGCCGGCCCCACGCCTCGCGAAGCGCCCGCACCTCGCCGCCGTAGCGGTCGCTCAGCCACACTCGCCAGCGCTCGATGGCCGCTGGGGCGAAGTCGATCGCTCGCGTATCGCCGTACCAGTACCATTCGCTCGCGCGGCCGCCCGCGGGCTGGTAGCCGATGATGTGCCCAGCATAGTCGCTCCCCTCCATGTGCCGGATGAGGTCGCGCAGCATCCGCTCGTAGGCCTGCGCCCAGGCC
>JBNGDZ010000009.1:24458-28474 GCA_049975765.1 Armatimonadota bacterium | reverse complement strand
TGGCGACTTGCTCGGCACTGGCAGCGGATGCTGGATCTCGGCGGCGCCGCCCACCGGCGGCGCTACGAGGAGCTCACCGCCCTGGCACACTCCGAGAAGGACGAGCGAGCGCAGTTCGACGACACCATCATGCAGCTGCGGCCGCTGGATCCGATGGCCTGCATAGTCACGCCGCCTCCCCAACTGGCCGGCCCGCGCTACGCGCTCCAGACCGTGGCCGAGGAGCCTGACTGGCGTCTGCTCACCGACGATCCGCGAGTGCAGCGCGCGCTGCGCACCCGCGATCGGGTCGCCGGGCTGACTCAGCGCATGGCCCGGCTCTCCATGTGAGGCCGGGAGGTGCGAAGCCGGCTGCACGCGAATCCCCCTCCCGGAAGGCCACGAGGCCGTCGGGAGGGATTGCTGTGTACAGGCTGCTCATCGCGATGCTGACCATCGCCGCAGTCTCAGTCTGCGCCGCCCAGGACCTGCCTCTGCGGGACGTGACCTACCACGAGGGATTCGAGGATGGCGAGGATCCCTTCGAGTTCTGGGTCTGCAACGGCGATTACGAGGTCAACTTCAAGGGCGTGACCGACGAGCAGGCCTTTGAGGGCGACAACTCCTTCAAGCTCGACGCAACCCTCACCAGCGGGAGCTACCTCTACTGGCACGTCCCCATCGACATCCCCGCCGAGGGCGATCTGCACTTCTCCGCGCGGATGCTGCTGGGGGAGGATAACACCGCCGGCGTGGGCCTGGGCCTGAACTGGGTCTTCCCGCCCACGCGGCACTCGGGCTGCTCGCCCTTCGAGAGCTACAGGGAGCCGACCGGGGAGTGGAAGCTGATCGAGGCCGACGTCTCCGCCGAGGCCCCCTCGCGGGCGCGAGGCGTCATGAGCCGGTGGGTGGAGGGCGCCACCGAGGCGCACGTGGGAGTCATCATCGATCGCTGGGCGATCTTCATCAAGGCGAAGGCCGGCCAACGCGCGCTCGTCTACGTCGATGACGTGCGGCTCAGCGGGAAGGCCGTGGAGGAGGAGGCCTATCAGGAGGCCATCACCGATCGCTGGGAGCCCTTCGCGGAGCAGTGGGGCGAGAGGCTGGCACGGTGGCGCGGTCGGGCGGACGAGATCGAGCAGGAGCTCGCCGCGCTCCCCGAACTGCCCGGCGATCTGCAGGAGGTCGCCGCGAGTCCGGGCCTGGCCCTGCAGCGCGCCCGGGAGCAGTTGCAGACCTTCGAGGAGCAGGGCTACGCCCGCCCCGAGGAGGTAGAGGTTCTCGAGACCGACCTGCAGACCGCGGCCCAGGCGCCCGATACCGTCCGCCGCATCGGGGCGGCCGTTGAGGAGGGGCGGCCCATGGTTGCCCTGCCTGTTCGGGCCATCAGCAACGCCCGGATCATCCCCGGCGAGCTGTCCTTCCCGGTCGTGTCCGCCGACGGCGTGGAGCTGTCGGCGTGCCGCGGGGAGTACGAGTCAGGCAGCTTCGTGGTCGTCGCCATGGAGGACCTGGATGACCTGCTGGTGGAGCCCACGGAGCTCTCGGGGGAGACGGGCGAGATCCCCGCATCCGCGGTGGATGTGAAGATCGTGAAGGTCTGGTACCAGGCCGGCCGGGGCATCGGGGACGTGCGCGGTCGCATGCTGGTCCCCGAGCTGCTGCTCAACGACGACGCTCTGGTGCGCGTTGACACCGATGAGCAGCACAACTACCTGCGCAGCACCGGCGCGGATGGGGTGGACAGCTACGTGCTGTGCAGCGGCGAGGACTCCGAGGTGCTGCAGGGCGTGCGGCCCATCGACGCCGAGACGCTGCAGCCGGTAAACCTGCCCAGGCTGCAGACGCAGCAGTTCTGGGTGACGGTGCACGTGCCACAAGATACGCCCGGGGGGCAGTACCAGGGCGCGCTGAGACTCAGCAGCACAGAGCACGAGACCGTCGATGTGCCGCTGTCGCTGACGGTGCACGACTTCGACCTGCAGCCGGCTCCCCTGATCTACTCGGTCTACTACCGGGCCAAGCTGGCGGAGGACAATCAGCCCACGATCACCTCCGAGTGGCGCTCCGAGGAGCAGTACCTGGCCGAGATGCGCGACATGAAGGCGCATAGCTGTCTCTACCCGACCATCTACCAGGGCTACCACGAGCGGTTGCTGCCGCGGGCGCTGGAGCTGCGCGCGGAGGCCGGCCTGCCCACGGACTACCTCTTCACGCTCGGAATCTCCACGGGCGCGCCCGAGACCGACGAGGCCATCGACACGCTTCGCCAGCGCGTGCGCGAATGGCTTGCGATGGCGGAGCGCTTCGGCTACGAGCAGATGTACATCTACGGCATCGACGAGGCCCGCGGCGAGCGCCTGGAGGCCCAGCGGAAGGCCTGGGCGGCCGTGCAGGAGGAGGGAGCGGGGACCTTCGTGGCCTGCTACCAGGGCACGTTCGAGGCCATGGGCGACCTGCTGAACGTGGCGGTGCTGGCCCACACGCCCGACCCCGAGGAGGCGGGCAAGTTCCACGGCGTCGGCAGCATGGTCTTCACCTACGCCTTCCCCCAGGTCGGGCCCGAGGAGCCGGAGACCTTCCGCCGCAACTTCGGCCTCACGCTGTGGAAGGCCAACTTCGACGGCGCCATGGACTACGCCTATCAGCACGGCTTCGGCCACGTCTGGAACGACTTCGACAGCGACCGCTACCGCGACCATAACTTCACCTACCCCACGCTCAACGGCGTGGTGGACACCGTGCAGTGGGAGGGCTTCCGGGAGGCCAGCGACGACACGCGCTACGTCGCCACGCTCCAGGCGGCCATCGAGCAGTGTGAGGACGCCCAAACCCGGGAGGCCGCGCAGCAGTGGCTGGACAGCCTCGACCCGCAGCGCGACCTCTATGAGGTCCGCGCCGAGATGGTGGAGCACATCCGCCGCTGCCTGGGGGAGCGGCAGTGACGACGCTTGGCAGCGGGCTATGCATTGCCCACATTCCCGGGAATGCCCATGACGGAGTTGAACGCGGGCTCGAGCGTGTGCTGCCATCGCCCGGAGGCGTCGCCTGAGGGCGCTCGCACGGGCGCGCGAAGTCGGCCCGCGCGCTGGCGAGAGAAGGTGGGCCGGCTTCGGCGCGGCTGCTGGCGCACCCGTGGCTCAGGACGGTCCCTCCACGGTGCAGCGGTCGTGTTGCGCAGGATGCAGGCTTCACGCCGGTCTCGGTGTTGAGTAGTGCTGTCCCACTGTCTGTGCCGATTGACAGCTACCCCGCTTCGGTCTATTCTGAGTGGTGCGCCGGCGCCGCCGGCGCGTCATTGTGTATGTACGCGCGCGGACCGGAGCCTGTAGGATGCCTGAGCTTCCCGAGGTGGAGACCGTCCGGCGTGACCTCTCACGTTCGTTGGTCGGCCGGGAGATACGCAGTCTCGCCGTCACGCAACCGGACGTTCTCCGGTGTACGGGGCCCGTGCGGCTGGTCTCCGTGGTGGTCGGCCGGTCGGTGGAGGCGGTAAGGCGCACTGGCAAGAACCTGGTCGTCGCCCTCAGCCGTGACGCCGCCCTGCTGATCAACCTGGGGATGACCGGCCAGCTCTTCGTCACGGATACCGATGACCACTCCGAGCAGCATACGCACCTGGTGGCGGCGCTATCGGACGGCCGTGCGCTGGTCTACCGCGACGTGAGGCGCTTCGGCAGCATCGAGCTGGTGACGGGCCGGCCGGTGGAGCAGAGCGAGACGCTCCGCAACGTGGGCGTGGACGCGCTCAGCGACGCTCTTGACGCGCAGCGGCTTCAGGAGCTTCTGGGGTGGCGGCGCGCGCTGCTAAAGAATGCTCTGCTGAATCAGTCGCTGGTCGCGGGCCTGGGCAACATCTACGTCTGCGAGTCGCTGCACCGTGCCGGCATACACCCGGCCACCCGCTGCAATGAGCTCTCAGCCGAGCAGTTTCAGGCGCTGCACGCGGCCATCGGCGGGGTGCTGCGCGAGGCCATCGCGGCGGAGGGCACCACCATCTCAGACTATGTCACGGGCAAGCGCGTGCCCGGCCGCTT
>JBNGDZ010000009.1:0-24447 GCA_049975765.1 Armatimonadota bacterium | reverse complement strand
GCCACCATCCAGCGCATCGTTCAGAGCAATCGATCCACCTTCTTCTGCCCGCGCTGCCAAACTGTAGGTACCGCCGGCGGCGAGGGCCGCACCGAACTGGAGTGACGTCGCGTGAAGTGCACGAACATTCTCGAGGCCATCGGCAATACTCCCATCGTCTCAGTTGAGTGCGAGGGACCCTGTGAGATCTGGGCCAAAGCGGAGTTTCTCAACCCGGGTGGCTCGATCAAGGACCGGGTGGCGCTGCGGATGATCGGCGCCGCGGAGGAGCGCGGTGAGCTGGGCCCCGGCTCCACGATCGTGGAGCCGTCCTCGGGCAATACCGGCATCGCCATGACGCTCGTGGGCGTGCAAAAGGGCTACCGCGTCATCATCGTCATGCCCGAGGACATGAGCGAGGAGCGCAAGAAGATCATCTCGGCCTTCGGCGGGGAGCTGGAGTTGACGCCGAAGGAGGCCAACATCGAGGGCTCCTGCGAGCGCGCGCAGGAGCTGGTGGAGGGGATCGACGGGGCCGTCTGCCTCCAGCAGTTCGAGAACCCCGACAACCCGGCGGTGCACTACGATCAGACCGGGCCCGAGATCTGGCTGGACCTCCAGGGGCACGTGGACGCCTTCGTGGCGGGGATCGGCTCAGGCGGGACCTTCGCGGGGGTGGGCAAGTTCCTGCGCGAGCACAACCCCGACGTGCACCTGGCGGCCGTGGAGCCGGCCAACGCCGCGGCGCTGCTGGGCCACGAGCCGGGCCTGCACTGCATACCCGGCATCGGAGACGGCTTCGTCCCGCCGATCCTGGATACGTCGATCATCAGCGAGGTCATCACGGTGGAGGACGACGACGCGATCGAGACCACGCGGAGCCTGGCGCGGAGGCAGGGCCTGCTGGTCGGGACCTCTTCGGGCGCGAACATCTGGGCGGCGCGGCGGTTGGCCGAGAAGCTGCCGGCGGGCAGCATCATCGCCACCGTGCTTCCCGACCGCGCGGAGCGCTACTTCTCCACGGCTCTGATCTGATAGAAGGCTGCCGGGCGGTCGGCGTGGAATACGGTGGCGCACAGTGCGACGCGAGCACTCCGGCCGCGATGTGCCGGATGCAATGCCGACGGAGGTGACGGAGATGGCGGACATCAATGTGGGCGTTGTCGGGCTGGGATGGGCGGCGAGCGGACACCTGCCCGCGTTCAATGCCAATCCCAATTGCGTGGTGGACGCGCTCTGTTCGAGCAAGGACCTCAGCGCCGAAGAGATTCGCGAGATGACCGGCGGCCATGACGCCACGCTCTATCATGACTACGATGAGTTCCTGGAACATCCGGGGCTGGACGTCGTGGACATCTGCACCCCGCACCCGGTGCACGCGGAGCAGACCATCAAGGCCGCCGAGGCCGGCAAGCACATCATGATCGAGAAGCCGCTGGCCATCGAGTACGACGCCCTGCTGGCCATGCGGGACGCCGTGCACAAGGCCGGCGTGAAGACCACCGTGTACCTGGAGCTGCGCTTCATCCCCCACTTCCAGCTCATCCGGTCGGTACTGGATATGGGCCTGCTGGGCGATGTGCACTTCTACGAGGTGGACTACTACCACGGCATCGGGCCGTGGTACGGTCAGTTCGAGTGGAACGTGAAGAAGGACATGGGAGGCAGCGCCCTGATCACAGCGGGCTGCCACGCCCTCGACGCCATGCTGGAGTTCGCGGACAAGGACGTCGATGAGGTCTACGCGTACTCTGCGAAGTCCACTGCCGAGGAGATGGAGCCCTACGAGTACGACACCACCTCCTGCGCTATCCTCAGCTTCGAGGATGGCACGGTGGGCAAGGTCACATCCTCGGTTGACTGCCGCCAGCCCTACGTCTTCAACATCCATCTGGTGGGCAGCCAGGGGACGCTGTGGAACGATGAGCTGTGGTCCACGAAGCTGGAGGGGCTGCGGCCCGACGAGTGGGTGGAGACGCCTACCGCTCAGGCGGAGTCGGGTGATGTGCTCGATCATCCCTATGCGCCGCAGGTGGACCACTTCATGGAGTGCATCCTGAGCGACGAGGACTCCTTCATCAACTTCGACGAGGCCTTCATCACCCATCGGGTGATGTTCGCCATCGAGAAGTCGCTCGATGAGGGCCGGCCGGTGGAGGTCGCCGAGCTGGAGGTATGACGCACTTTCTGCGGCTCCCCTGAGAGGCCGGCGGCGGCGCGCGGGGAATGCGGGGAATGTCGCCGCTCGCCGACCTCTCGTGGATTCTATCGGCACGACGTCGCGGGACTTCAGTCGGCGGGGAACCGTTGCCGACGGGGTTCGACTCAAGGCGCACGTCTGGCCGCGGAGCTATCGACGCCCGGGAGGGACCGATGAGGCTCCTCATACTCGCCGCTGTGGTCGCCATGGGCCACGGCGCACAGAGCCAGGCCCCGGACACGCCGACCCTCGCCAGGGAGGCCCTCGTCGCTGCCGTCGATGCCCTGGCCGCGCGCGACATGCCCGACGGCGTGGCGGACATCGACCGCATGACGGAGGCCAACCTCTACGAGACCGAGCGCCCGCCCGTCTACGCCGCTATCTTCTCCGACGCCTACGACGCCACCGGCGAGGAGCGCTTCCTCCGGCGCTTCCTGGCCGTGGCCGACCTCTGCGTGGCGATGAAGCAGCCCGAGGGAGGCTACAGCCGCGTGGCCTTCCGCAAGCGCGTCGATGCGACACAGACGCAGACCGGGCGCATGACCTTCCGCAACTCCCGCAGTCTCAAGGCTCAACGCGTGGTGCTTTTGGCCTTCGACTACACCGGCGACCGGCGCTACCTGCGCAGCGCGCTGGAGACGGCCGAGTTCACGCTCTCAGCTCAGCACCCCGACGGGGCCTGGCACTCCGACTACCCCGCTCCGGCGCGCAGCTACCTGGAGCTGCCGATGCTCAACGACCGCGTCACGATCTCCTCGGTCCGCGAGCTGATGCTCGTCTACCAGCACGCGGCCGCCCCCCGCTACCTGCAGGCCATCGAGCGCACGGGGCAGTGGCTGATCGAGCATCAGCTCGACGAGCCCACGCCGGGCTGGGCGCAGCACTACGACTTCGACGATCGGCCGGCGTGGGGGAGGCGCTTCGAGCCGCCCTGCGCCTGCAGCGCGCCCTCCATCGAGGTCATCGATGTGCTCATCTCCATCCACCTGCTGACCGGCGACTCCCGCTACCTGCAGCCCATTCCGGCCGCCGTCGCGTGGCTGGACCGTGCCCGCACCGGCCCCAACGAGTGGGCGCGGTTCTACGAGATCAAGACCGGCAGGCCGCTCTACGCCGCCACCGAGCATGAGCCGTGGCTTCGCTATGAGCGCGACGAGGAGCTCTACGGCGGCTACGCGCAGTGGGGGAGCTGGCCCTTCGAGACGCGGCGAGAGCGCTGGGAACGCCTGCAGGAGATCGGTCGGCTGGCGCTGATCGCCGAGGAGGCCGCGCCCATGTCGCCGGAACAGGCGCGGGAGCTGATCGAGGCCGAGGAGGAGTACGTCCGCGAGGTGTGCGCCCCCGACGGCTTCCTGGGAGCCTGGCCCACCGACCACGGAAAGGTGCCACGCCTGGCCGGCCACGTGGCGCGGGTCAGCAGATACCTTGGCGCCGTGCGTCGCGTTGGGGAGGCCGCGGGTGGCTGAGGGCGGCTCACATGTCGTCGAAGTCCCCCTGGGGCCCGCCCCGCGCTACCGCGAAGGGATGGACGGGGAGGGTCCTGCGCCCCGGTGTCGAGTTCGGCCCGCAGCCGCACACGTAGTTCCTCGCGGTGCAGCCCAGCGTTGGTCCCAGCCGCTTCCACATCTGGAAGTTCTCGGTTGACAGCGAGACGGGCACATCTGGATCGTGCCTGCGGATCTCGCGGAAGTAGTGCTCGTAGATCTGGGCGCGCACATCCTCGGGGAAGGGCGCCGCCCGGGTGTCGTCCGGCGTCAACCCCGCCTCCTCGGCGGCGCGCAGAAAGTCGGGATCGAGCAGCTCCACGGGCAGCTTCGCGGTCATCGCCTCCACCGAGTGCCACATGAACACGCAGAGGCTGATCACGTCCGGCCGGGTGCGGTCGAAGAGCAGCTCGATGGCCTCACTGGCCTCCTCGCGCCAGCCGCGCACCGGGACGATCGGCTTGAACTTGTAGCGGATCTGATACCCCGCCTCCTGGCACCTGCGCGCGGCCTCGATGCGCTCCTCGGTGGTCCCGCACACCGGCTCGATGCGCCGGCTCTGGGTGTCGGCGGCCAGGCTCCAGACGATGATGGTGTTGCCGCGGTGCTCAAGGTCCAGCATCCAGTCCACGTTCCAGGTCTTGGTGTGGATGATCAGGTGGCGGTCCTCGAGGGTGCCGAAGTACTCGATGATCCGCCCCAGGCAGCCCAGCTCAGGCTCCAGGCAGGGGATGTCGGCGTCATCCTCCAGTAGATAGGTCTCCTGCCAGGGGTGTGCGCTGATGAGGCGGTCGAGGTGCTCGATGTAGTCCTCCACATTCACCATCGTGACCAGCAGCCCCCCGAGGCCGCAGTACAGGCACCGGTGAACGCAGCCGTTCTGGAAGTGCAGCCGCCAGCAGGGCCGGCAGACCTTGTCGTCGCGGTAGGGGTCGCCGGGGAGGTTGTAGTTCGCCCACGCCCAGGGCTCATACCCCAGCAGCGACGCACCCAGGTGGCCGCCGGCGCTGACGCCGCTCTCCTCCAGCCAGCGCGTGCGCTCGGCGCGTCGCCCGTCGAAGCGGAAGGTGTTCAGCAGCAGGGAAGGATCGCGGATCTGGTCCTTTTCGCCCATCGCGCCTCTCTCGGCCAGCAGGCCCTCTTGGTTGACCAGTCGCGGCAGGTCCGCATCGGCGAAGACGATCGGCTCCTGGGGCTCTTCCAGCGCCGCCACGACGCGCTCCAGTCTGCGGTGGTAGCGGGGCCGGGCGACGACGCTCTCATGGGCGTAGACTGCGGGGGGATTCAGCGGATACATGCCTCACTCGTCAGTCCCTTCATCGGTCGCGGCGGAGCGTATCCAGGTGTTCTCGAAGGCGGGAAGCACGATCCACCAGCGTGCGTCCCTGGTGCCGTCGAAGCGCAGACCGAGCCGGTTGACGATCGCCCGCCGCAGCGCTCGGAGTCTGGCTGTATCCTGCCAGAGGCCCGAGGATAGCCGCACCGGCTCGTCGGAGTCGGTGAGGGCGTGCAGCGAGCCGAAGGACACGTCGGAGCTCGCCCGCGGCTCCACCAGCACCAGTCCCGCGACGCTCTCCCAGGGCAGTGAGCTCTGCTCCCCGCGCCAATCCCTGATCTGAAGGCCATCGTCAGTCACGGTCACCCGCGCGTTGCGGCTCTCCATGAGGGCGTGGGCGATCCCCGCGGCCGCCAGCAGGAACGCCGAGGCGAAGAACACCCGGAAGATCGGCTCCAGGTCGTCTATTGGGCGCTCCCCGAAGGTCCCCCGGATGATGATCAGCACCTGGGAGCCGGCCACGGCCACGCATCCCGCCGCCAGGACCACGGCCAGCCACGGCCTCTGGAGTGCGGGGCCGGTATTGAATGTGCGGGGCTCCTCTTCGCTCATCGAAGATGCTCACTTGCCACCGGCCGCACCATTGGGCGCGATTAGAGACCACTTCGCCGCGGCCCGCCCCGGCGCCTCCAGGAGGGGCGTCAGTGAGCGGCGTCGAACCTGCCTGCCGGCCGCGCTATCGCCGTTGCGGAGGGCAGGATGGAGATCATCTTTAGCTTCGACACCGAGGACTACGTTGACCCCGTGTCCAATGACGCGCTGCTGCGCCTGGCGCAGATACACAGCGAGCACGGCGTGCCGGGCGTCTTCGGGCTGGTGGGGGAGAAGGCCCGCTTCATTCACTTCTGCGGCCGGGATGACGTCGTGCAGGCGCTGAGCGACCAAGAGGTCGCCTACCACTCCGACCACCACTGGATCCTGCCCGACTGGGACTATGAGCGCCGGCACGTGCCGGATTACGTGGCCCATGAGCCCTGGGACCGTGCCGTCACGCGCATCATCGCTGAGGAGTCGCGCGGGCTGGCGGACATCGAGGACATATTCGGGCAGCGCCCGGTCACGCAACTGCGCAACTACGGGGACTGGACGCCACAGGTCATGGTCTCCCACGCGCGCCTCGGGATTGCCGTGCACGCCTACGGGCCGGTCTTCCACAACACCGATCCGGAGCCGGTCTGGTACTGCAATCAACTGCAGATCGCCAACCCGCGGCACATGTACGAGGACAACCTCCACAACTTCGAGATGACGCCCGAGGAGAAGCTGCACCAGCACAGGCAGAACGTGCTGCGGCACCTGCAGGAGGGCACCCACCGGCTCGGCTGGGTCACGCATCCCACGCGCTTCATCACCGACACCTGGTGGGAGGAGCCCAACTGGTGGGGGACCACTGACGACCCGCCCCGCAGAGACTGGCGCGCGCCCGAGCGCTTCAGCGACGAGACCATACAGGAGTTGCTGTGGATCGCCGACGGCCTGGTGAGCTTCGTGGCCTCGCTCGATGACGTAGAGCCGCGGACCTTCCGCGAGTTCGCCGAGCAGTACCGCCCCACGCGCATCTGGGTGACGCGCGAAGAGGTCGCACGGCTGGCGGGCCTCGTCGGCGACAGGCCGGCGATGGTGCTGCTGGAGGGCGAGAGCTTCTCGCCCGCCGAGCTGTTCGGAGTCTTGGCACACGCCCTCGGCGCCCCCGAAGGGGGCGCCGCGCATCAGCGCAGCCCCCTGCGACGCATCATCGGCCCCACCGAGCGGCCCATGGAAACGGAGCCGGGCGAGACCTCCCGAGAGGCACTTGTCCACGCCGCCCGCGAGGCGGAGCTGTTCGTCCGCGACCGCGCGAGGGTCCCTCACCGCATTCGTGTCGGCCACAGCCAGGTCGGCCCCGGCGCGTTCCTCCTCGCCATGGCGCACGCGATCCGCGAGCCCGACCTGGAGCGCATCCCTGTCACCGCCACCGACAACCTCCCGGCGGAGTATCGCGAGGGCCACTACGAGGCCATCGAGACCCAGGGCTGGCCGCTGGGGTACATCCAGTTTCAGCGGGAGAGGAGCGAGCTGGACTTTTCGTCCATCCGCGAACACGCCAAGCTGCAGTACTGGACCTTCAAGGTCGCGACCGGAACCCCTGGCAGGTAGCCATGCCTGAAAGGCAGGGAGAGCGAAGATGAGTAGGGGAGAGACGAAAGCTGAGGATGTCATCTACAGGCTGCGGATCGGCATCGCGGGCAGCGAGCCGGAGATCTGGAGGCGCGTCGATGTGCCGGCCCACGCGACGCTCGGCGACCTCCACACTATCATCCAGAGGATCATGAACTGGGAGAACTATCACCTGCACCAGTTCCAGATCCACGACGAGTTCTACATGCCGCAGGCGCCAGTGGAGCTGAACTTGGAGATGGCCGAGGCGGCCGACGAAACGGAGGCCTGTCTGATCGACCTGGACCTGGCCGCGGGGACCTCGTTCGAGTACGTCTACGACTTCGGCGACTGGTGGGTCCACGAGATCACTGTCGAGGAGGTGCTCGAGCGAGATCCCGAACAGAGCTACCCAGTGTGCCGCGGCGGCGAGATGGCCGGGCCGCCGGAGGACGTGGGCGGCCTCTGGGGCTACTACGAGATGCTTGAGGCGCTCGAGGACCCGGAGCACCCGGAGCACGAGATGTACGCCGAGTGGATCGAGCAGTGGGACCCCGAGGAGTTCGACCTCGACGCTGTCAACAAGACGCTGAAGCGAATGAAGCTGTCCGGCCAGTGACGGGAGGAGGAGCCCGTCCGATGTTCACAGCCCGGATCATCCCGGATCGGTTCACGGTCCATGAGAACTGCGACGTTCGCGTGGAGATCACCGCGGAGCGCGACCTCCCTGTCGGCACAGAGCTGGAGGTGCAGTTCCCCCAGTCCTGGACCATGGACCGCTGCGCCAGCTTCACGAAGGTCTACCAGACCGAAGACCGCGGTGGCGCGGAGTACCTGCAGGTGTACGTGCCTGCGGAGGACTGCGAGTTCGATGTGCGGATCGAGGAGCGCGACTTCGACACCGGCGATGAGGTGACCCGGCACGGTCGCAGGATCGTCGCCATCGTGACCTCGGGCGGGGTACCGGCGGGCGCGACGGTGGTCGTCGACTGGCGCAACACCGTGGCCTCCCGCCGGGCCGAGGCCGAGATCGTGCACGTGGCCCTCGACGGCGAGCGGCTGGAGCCCATGCCTGAGATAGTGACCTGGCCGGAAGAGGAGGCTCGCGTGCGCGTCATCGCGCCCTCAGCGGTCGCGCCCGGCGAGCCGTTCGAGGTGCTCATCGTGTCGCTGGACCCGTATGAGAACGCGTCGCGCACGTGGCACGAGGGCGACGCCCTGCTGGGGCCGGACGATGAGCCACTGACCGAGCCGCTGCGCTTCCACGGCAGTTGCCGGGTGGCGCTCGCGCTGGAGAGCGAGGGCGTGCACAGGCTCAGCTACCGGGGGACGCTGAGCAACCCCATCCGCGTGACCGAGCAGCCGCGGGGGCCCTACTGGGGCGACATTCACATTCACACCCGCTGGTCGCATGACGCCATCGGGCGCTTCCCCTACGAGTACGCGCGCGACGTCTCGGGGCTCGACTTCGCCGCCGTGTGCGATCACGCCGAGACGGCCGCCATGCACTGGGAGACGCTTCAGGGCCTGGCGAACCGGCACAACGATCCGGGCCGCTTCGTGGCGCTGGTGGCCTACGAGAACGGCCTGGGCGCCCCGTCGGGGCACTACAACACCTACTACATCGGCTCCGAGGGGCAGTGCTACCTCAAGCCCGACTTCGATGGCGACATCGAGAGGCTCAACGCGATGCTCGACCCCGACACCGCCATGACCATCCCGCACCACACCGGGATCTTCTGGGGGCACTCGCTCAGCGGCCCCACCGTCGACTTCGGCAAGCTCGATGAGCGCTACAGCCCGGTGCTGGAGATCTACTCCCACCACGGTCAGAGCGAGCGCTATCAGCCCGACCACGTGAACGCCTACGAGTTCAACCGCTGGCACAAGGAGGGCAGGCGGACGAACCGCTCCGTGGCGGGGCACTTCGCGCAGGATGCCTGGCGGATGGGCAGGCGCCTGGGCGTCATCTGCTCCTCCGATGACCACTACGGCCAGGGCGGGATGGACTTCGAGGGGGTGGCGGCGGCCTTCGCCGATGAGCTGACCCGCCGGGGCGTATGGCAGGCCATCCGCGACCGCCGCTGCTACGGCACCACCGGCGAGCGCGTCCTGCTGGACTTCGAGGTGAACGGCACGCCCATGGGCGGGGAGACGAGCGCGCGCATCGGCGACGACCTCGCCATTCGCGTTGAGGTCCACGGCACCGACGCCATCTCACGCGTGGAGCTGCTGCGCCTGGAGCTGCCTCTCGATCCCGGGGAGTGCGACGGCGAGTTCGGCGTGGTCTTCGAGCAGCGCCCGTACGGGCTGGACTTCGCGGTGGAGACCAGCGAGGCGTTTCGCAGGCCTGTGATGTACTACGTGCGGGTGCAGCAGGAGAAGATGATCCAGCACCGGGCGGTCATGGCCTGGTCGAGCCCGATCTGGATCGACGCGCTGTAGATCGTGGTGAGCCGACCTCGCGCGTCTGCTTCGCAGCCGGAGCTCGTGCGGCCGCTCCATGGCCGACGGCCGTCGCGGGGTCTGTGGGTCAATGGCAGGCCTTATCCACCGTCCGGCCTCGCCGCTGTCGTGCCGTTTGGAGAGGCGGGCCTCCGGGAGGTGCAATGCACCTCACCCGCCCCGTCGTTGGCGCAGGTCTTCATGCCCGCCTGACGGCGTCGGGCTGGAAGCCCGACCTACGCGTTGAGGGGTGGGCCGTTGCCGTGCGGAGCGGCGGGGCTTCAGACCCGCCGGCCGTTGTCGTGAGCCGTGGTCGTCGCCGTCGGAGGGGCCGCGCCATGAGGGGTACGAAGCACCCGGAGGAGGCCGGTCCAACACCGGCCACCCCAAGGACAATCGCCCTCTGGGCGATGGCCGGCTTGGGAAAGCCGGCCATCCTCACCACAGGGCAACCGCTGGGCGGTTGCCGTGATGCCGTACGGAGGGGCGCGCTGCCCGCCCGGCCGTTGGGCCCCTCGTTCAGTAGAGGAGACCTTCATCCCCCAGGTCGTCGAGACGATGGACGCCGTCGCGCACATGGAAGATCCCGGGGAAGCGCTCGGCCTCCGCGGAGGATGACGCGGGGATGAACTGCATGACGTTGAGCTCCACGCCGTTGCAGGTGTCGCAGTGCGCCGCCAGGCCCGCGGCGTGGACTGCCGCAAGGTTGGGGTTGGTCAGATCCTGCAGGGCGTAGGGCCGGCCCGTCAGCTCGCACCACGCGATCTCCAGCAGCGCCAGGGAGTGCCCCTTGCAGGTCTTCAGCGCCGGGCCACTCCAGCCGAGATGGCCCGCCAGCCGCAGCTCCTCCAGGCTCGTGACGCCCTCATCCGCCAGCACCGGCTTGCGGACCGCGATCTCGCTCATGTCCCACCGGTTCGCGCCCAGATCGCGCTCCGTGGGCTGCTCCAGGTAGTCCAGCGCATCGTATGCCCCGGTATCGATCCCCTCCAGAGCGTCCAAGAACTCGGTGACCACCCACGGCCCCTCGCAGCCCTCGTTGGCGTCCACCTCGTAGCGGATCTCACCGCGCATGCCAAGCTCGTCGCGGATCGCGGCGATCTCGGAGTAGACGCCCGCCACCCACTCGGCCTCCGCGCGAGGATCGGCGCCCTTGACCTTGAGCTTGAAGCAGCGGTAGCCGCAGCGCCGGATCCAGCCCTCGACCGACGCGGGAAGGCCGTCGCCGATCTCCTCGGCATCGGCCTCGCGCAGCGCATCGTTCACGCCGACGACCAGCCACGCGTCCAGCTCGTCACGCTCCCGCCGGAAGATGATCTCGTCGAGGAAACGCCCCTCGCCCGCCTCCGGCAGCCACGCCGACAGGCCCTGTGGGAGGAACTCGCGCGAGAGAGCCTCGTAGCTGGAGATGCCGTGCAGGCGCCCGTAGGCGTCGTGCAGGGCCTGATCAAAGGGCGACAGGCACACCAGCGCCGCGAGCGTCGGGATGCGCTCCTCGATGAACAGCCGCTTGCCCACCGGGATGGCGAGGCCGTCCACGCGCTCGTGCAGGTCCATCCCGTGCTCGATGGGGTGCCGCGGGTCGATGCACCACACGGGCATGCGGTCGGCGATCTCGATGCACATCTGCTGCATGGCGTCCACGCGCTGCATGACGCTCAGCTTCGATTCGGGCCAGGCCCAGATCGCGCTGAGGAAGACCGTGCCTCGGCCGGTCGCCACGCTGCCGCCCGCGCCCTGCACGGTGACGGTGCAGCGGGCCTCGGTGGCGTCCTCGATCGTGCCGCCGGTCAGGATGAGCGGCGACCGCATGGGGTAGTCCTCGAAGGTCACCGTCGCATCGACCACGCGAGCGCCATACTCGGTCATCATTGCACCTCCGTGTTGCGGACGAAGGCCGTGAACGGCAACGGCAGCCGCCGCAGGCAACCGGCCTCTCCGTACGGTCTTACCTCTACCCACATCGTCGCGGCCGTCTCGCCCCGCGGAGCAGTACCTGGCCACGCTGTCTCGTGGGTTCGCGGGCGGGCTTCGTCGCGCATCAACGGCATGCGCTCCTCAGGCGGCCCCTCCATGACCAACGGCCGCCGCCCAGTTTGTAGATAAAGGCTAGCCGTGCGGTACGGCGGGCGATGCTGCAGATCGAGCCTGTGTCGGGGCAGGATGCCTGCCCCACGGTGAGCATCAACTCGTGGCACAGGCCTCCAGCCTGCGGTCGTCGCGGACGTTTCGTTGCCAGCGCCGCGTTCGCCTGCCGGAGGATGCGCAGCGTTGCGCGGCGAACATACGTTGGGCGGGGAGGACCTCTCGGAGCGGCAGCACGAGGGCCCTGCGCGCTTCCAGGAAGTCGCAGACGCAGCGCGTGCTATCGGAGGAAGAGGGACAATGAGAATCCTGGCAACGATCGGGATGGTGCTGATGGCCGCACTGGCGGGAGCGGATGACGCGGACTTCATCGACCACGGTGTTGGGGCGCCGGTCGCGGAGAGCCGCGGGCTGGTCGCGGCGGAGGATGCGGACGGCGAGCCGCTGCTGATCGCTTTGAGCACGGACATGAGCCCGCGCGGGTGGATCCTGCTCATCGATCCCGACACCGGCGAGACCGAGCAGTTCTACTACCCGGAGGGAGTGTCGAACTCCGCCCCGTTCGCCTCGCTGCTGAGCGAGAACGGGCGGTTCTACACGGTCCTGGGAACGACGTTCGTGGAGTTCGACCCGGCGGCGCGCGAGTGGCTCTTCCACGGGGTGCCGCCGGACGCCGGGGTGCACGTCACAGGCAGCGCCATGTGCGACGGGCCGGGCGGCCGGATCTTCGCAGGGATGCACCAGACCTGCCAGCTCATCAGCTATGACCCGGAGACGCAGGAGCTGCGCGCCCACGGGCGGCTTGACGACGCCGAGCACTACGTCAACACGCTCGTCGCGGACGACGCCGGCTGGCTCTACGCCGGCATCGGCACCGCCCGCCAGAATGTCGTCGCGCTCAACCCTGAGACCGGAGAGCGCGTGCAGATCCCCAGCGAAGACCAGCGCGTGCACGGCAGCGGGCACGTGCGCCTTGGGACCGACGGCAATGTCTACGGGAAGGTCGGTGACACCTGGTGGCGACTGCACAACGGCCAGGCTGAGGAGATCGCGGCCGACGCCGTCCCCGCCGCTCAGCCCACCGGCGCCATCGGGTGGGGCCAGAGGACCGTCACACTCCCCGACGGCCGCACGGTCGTGCTGCACCTGCCGGAGCGCTACATCGAGGTCACACCGCCCCATGGCGAGACGCGGCGCCTGGAGTTCGACTACGAGTCAGAGGGCGCCTCGATCACCTCGGTGGCCGCCGGGCCGGATGAGAACATCTACGCCTCCACCTGCCACCCCATGCACCTGGTGCGATATGAGCCGGATGGCGACGTGCTGACGGACCTCGGCGCGGTGCCCGCGATCGGGGGCGGCAACATGTGCGCGATGACCAGCGCGGGGGACTACCTCTACGGAGCGGAGTACGCGGGCGGGCGCGTCTGGCGCTACGACCCGGGGGGCCCGTGGCAGCCCGAGGCGGAGCAGGAGCCCAATCCGGTGGCACTCGCCCAGTACAAGCGCGACCTGTGCCGCCCGCGCGCCTGCGTGGCGGACCCGACGGAGCGCTGGGTGGTGGCCGGAGGGTTCGCGGGCTACGGACTGTGCGGCGGGGGCCTCGCCATCCACGACCGCCACAGCGGCGAGACCGAGCTGCTCACCCACGAGGAGGTCATCCCCTACCACAGCACCATCGCGCTCCGCTGGCTGCCTTCGGGCGATCTGGTGGGAGGGACCAGCATCAGCACACCCGGTGGGGGCCATCCCCAGGCCGAGGAGGGCAAGCTCTACGTGCTGGACTGGGACACGCGCGAGGTGGTGTATGAGACCGTGCCGGTCTCCGGCGCTGCGGAGGTGTTCGCGCTGCAGGTGGGGCCTGACGGCCTCGTCTATGGCCTGGCGAGCGGCACGCGGCTGTTCGTGTTCGACCCGGCGAGGCGAGAGATCGTTCACCGCGAGGACCTCTCGGAGTATGGCGGCCTCCCGCGGCGGACGCTGCAGCTCGGGCCGGACGGGATGATCTACGGGATCTTCACCGCCGCTATCGTGCGCATCGAGCCCGGTACTTTCGAGCATGAGAAGCTCGCCGACCCTCCCCGCGGGATCTCCGCCGGTGGCGCCATCGAGGGCGGGCGAATCTACTATGCGTCCGGCTCGCATCTGTGGAGCTACGGACTTCCGGTGAGGTAGGGGTGTAGCCGCGTATGGCGCGCGCCAGGCACGGCGGCGCTCTCAGTGGTCGTCGCTCTGCTCGTCGGGTGCCAGCACCTGATACAGCTCCGGGCGGCGCTGGCGGAGGATTGTCTCGCGCAGATCGTTCTCGACGCGCGGCAGCTCCGTCGGCTGGTACTGGGGCAGATAGCCCTCCGGCTCGTGCGGCGTCCAGTCGCGCACGTAGCGCCGCGGACGGTCGTTGTCGAGGTCCACGACCGCGGTGACCAGCCCCGGCCGCATGTAGGCGGAGGCCGAGACGATGGCGCCCGCGGGGTCGGCGATGATCGACCGGTGACGGGCCTCGCTGCAACTGTGCGTGGCCTCCACGAGAAATGCGCCGGCGTCCATGATGCGCGCCAGGTCGCGCATGTCCCGATGGAGCGCGTCCGGGCCCCAGCTCTGCGTCGGCACGCAGATGACGTCGGCGGCTTTGATGCCGTAGCAGCGGTCGATCTCCGGGTAGGCCTCATCGGCGCAGATGTGTACGCCGATGCGCCCGAAGTCGGTCTCCAGGATCGGCGTGGCGGTGCCGCACTGCTGGAGGTCATAGGTGGAGACGATCTTGCGGTAGCGCCCCGCCTCGTTGCCCTCGCGGTCGAACAGGATGCCCTCGTTGATCTCCTGGCTCTCGATCACGCCGGCGATCAGCACATACATGTCCCACCGGTCCGCCTTCTCGGCGACGAGGTCCAGGCGCCGGCGTGCCTCCTCCTCAGCCCTCTGCACGGCCTCCTGGTCCTCCTCGCCGCCTCCGCGAATCGGGATCCAGACGTACTCGTAGGTGACCACCAGGTCCGAGCCCATCTCCCCGGCCTCGTCGAGCTTCGCCAGCAGGCCCTCAAAGCCGATGTGATTCTCGATGGCCGTCAGGCGTACGCGTCGCTTGGCCCACTCCCGTGGCTCGGGGATGGTCACCGGGTCGGTGATGGCCGAGAAAGCCGCCTTGCCCGAGGCGCCCCGGCCCCACCCGCGAAGCTGGCCCTTCGGGATGATGGCGGTCGCCACCCCCGCGCCCTTGCGCGGGGTAGAGGCCACGCGCTGGCCCTCGCGGTTGATGACCCACGAGCGGCCGATGGGCTGGCCGCGGTAGGGCGGGAACTTGTTGGTGATCCACCCGGGCTCCGCGCGGGCGTAACGCGCACAGGCGTAGAACAGGCCGTAGTCCAGCGCCCTTCCTCGCACGGGGAAGTCCTGCAGATGCTCGTCCTCGACCGGCTCGGGCTTCTGCGACCAGAAGATCATTCTGGCGCCCTTGGCAGCGTAGACGTGATCGATGTCCGCGAAGCGCCGATCGGAGCCGATGCGCATGGCGATGGTTCCCAGGTCGGTGTCGAAGACCGGCAGATCGTCGCCCAGGTCCATGTCCTCGTCAGGCATCCTGTGCGACTTGCGGTAGGTGCCGATGATCTGCCCATCGCGCCCGCACAGGAAGCTGGTCACGTAGGTGCGCTCGCCGTCGCGCTCGCGGATGTTGCCGATGACGTACATGGAGTGCACGGCGGCACGGGCGGCAATGGCCTCGCTGATGGGGCCGGGGATGGGCTCGCCCTCGGTCTTCACGCACTCCATGGGCAGCAGGAGGATGTCGGCGCCATCCCAGGCGGCCTCGTCGACAAGGCGCTGCACGGCCTGCAGCGTGCGGCCCTCGTCGCTCCACTCCTGCGTGGCGACGCTCACCCGCACTCGCGCCACCCGGCGCTCAAAGCGCTCGCGCTCGATCGCCTCGCCCGTGCCCTCGGCGCCGGTGAAGATGATATCGTCGATGACCACGTCCGGCGGCTGGTCGCCGACGCGCTGAACGGCGAAGATGATGCCGGTGATCATCCCCTCGTGCGGGTCCTCATCGCCCCCGCGGCACCACTCCGCCAGCTCCTCCCAGGCCCGCTCGAGCGTCACCGTCTCCCACTCGCCGCTGCCGGTGCTACGCGGCGCGTGGTAGATGAATCCGAAGGTGCCGATGCTCACCTTCAGCGCCACCGGGACGTTCCCGCGAACCCGAAAGGAGATGCTCTGCAGGCCCTCCACCAGCGGGATCGGCTCAGTCAGGTCGTACTGCCAGTAGCCCTGGCCCTTGCCCGTGTCTTCGCCCCAGGTGAAGCGCAGATGCGCGCCCGCGGAGCCATCGACGCCGATCCCCGCCTCCGCGCCGTTGACGAGCATCTCGCCGGCCTGCTCCCCCCACGAGTGGCGCAGCAGGTCCTCGGCGGGGGCGTCCTCGAAGTCCTCGTGGAGGATGACCTCCGCCTGGGCAGCTGCACAGACGGACACCGCCACCAGGGCGGCCACGGTGCCATGAACGTTCATTGAGCGCACCTCTCTGACGTCTGCAGCATTCCGGTGAGACGGTCGGGTCAGTCGGTCCGTCCCGGCACGGCCGGCCGCCAGCTCCACGACTGCCAGCGCAGCAGATCCCACAGGCGCTCCACGTCAAGGTCCGGCGGCATGTTGGTGGAGCCGAAGCGGCGGTCGGTGATAGTGGGCGTCTCCGCCACGCCCGGAAGGGTCGGGACCGGCCCCACGGTCACCTCCGCCGGCAGCTCCCCGGTGTCCTCGCAGCCCAGCGCCAACCCGGCCGCCAGGTGCAGCAGCTCCGCCGGGCCGACGTCCGCGCGACTGGCGCGGAGCGCGCCGGGCAGCCGGCGGTCGTCCATCATGATCGCGTACGCCGCCATGCAGCCAGCGAAGATGCTCCGTCGCTGGACCGTGATCGGCTCCTCGCGTTGCATCGGCTCCTCCGTGGGCCCGAGCAGCCGCTGGATGGGGATCTGCTCCGGCCAGCGGTTGTGCCGGTAGCAGTATTGCACCGCGAAGATCAGCATGCCGGTCACGTCCGCGGGGGAGAAGCTGGTCCCCAAGTCCGTGACGGCGTCCAGGCTCTGAGTCATGCGCCGCGCCAGCGAGACGAGCTGCTCCCAGGTCACCCACTGCTGGCCGGGTTCCTCGTCCCGCTCGCACAGTGCCTGGTAGCCGGTCAGGTTCACGTCATCGCGCCTCCTGATCCACCTCAGCAGCCGGCGCAGGTGCTCGAACGCCGCCTCGGTGTCCTGGGGGGTGCGCTTGCGAGCGGCGGCGCCGATTCGCGGCCGCGGATAGGGGCCCGCGCTGCCGTAGCGGAAGAGGGTGGTGTACTCCCACAGGCTGCCCCACTCCCGAATCACCCAGCAGACCGGGTGGCCGACGAAGCTGATGAAGTCCTTCTCCTCCGCCATACACTCGAAGCTGCCCTGCGTCTCACGCAGGTCCTCTTCGTGGTCAGACGGCGGCTTGGTCTGGTCGGGCCTGAGGGGATCGTACTCCATGTTCCACGAGCCCTGGCTGGAGACCACGCAGTTCGAGCGCGGCCAGCTCAGCCAGTTCATGATCCACCCCCGCGGGCCGCCCGCCCAGCAGCGCACGCCGGCCAGCTTCATGGCGTACTGCATGGGCAGCGACTGCTGGGCCTGATGGCAGCACCACGCGACGGGGAACTGCCCGCAGATCTCGGCGACGTCGTGCAGCCCCTTCGCCTCCACGTGCAGCGCCATCTGGACGGCCTCGTCGAAGGGCAGACGCACACCGTAGCTGGTGGCCGGATCCGGGAAGTCGCCCCAGTAGTTCCCGTGGTAGCAGATCTCAATGAGGTCGTTGTGCGATCTCATCGCATCCAGCACGTCGCGCCGGCCGCGCTCGCGCATCGTCCGGGCCTTCTCGGCGGCCACGAACATGCTGGCCGGCACACCCTCCTCGGCGTGGATGCGGCATATCTGCAGCAGGGCGTCATCAGACTCGGGGTTGTACACGTCCTCAACGTCGTAGGCGAAGATGACGTCGGTCACGGCGCATCCCTCCCTGAAGCGCTCGGCCTCATTCATGGCACGGAGCCAGGGGGGGCCTCAGACGACCCCCAGGCCGCGCTGAGGCAGGTTCAACTCCGTGCGGCCCGTCGCCTCCCGGAAGGGCGCCCTGGAAGCAACGGCAGGCCGGACAGTGTATCTGTTTAGCCCTGGGCTAGGCCGCGAGCAATAGCGGGCCGCCGGCAACAGGCACTGGAGGGGTGCAACCTGGACACACCGCTGGCCTCAGTACCGGATGCGCAGGCTGCGAGCCTCGTCGCTTGGGGCAATAGTCAGCGCGATGGCGTCGGTACGCGGTGCGCGCTCCGCCCAAGCAGCCTCGGGCTCCACGGCGGCGCCGACAGGGGCGCTGTCGATGGTCAGAGAGAGCGGCCGGTCGTTGCGGACGCTCACGTAGATGCCGCCCGCCGGCAGTTCGAAGTCGAGGAGATCCAGGCTGAGCGCGTCGAGGTTCGCCGTCGCGATGCTCAGAGCGCTGCCGCCGCAGACCAGCTCGGCGCTGGCGAGGCGGCTCTCGTCCGCGACCCCCAACTCGGCCCAGTAGTAGGCCTTGCTCTCATCGGTGACCAGGTGCAGCTGGCGGGGAGGTAGTGCAGGCCGACGGTGTTCGGCGAGCCAGTCGAGAGCCTCATCATGGTCGGACTCGTGGCCGCCGCTGAAGGCGTGCAGGACCGTGCGGTGCTCGGGGACGGCCTCCAGCACGCGGAAGGTGCGCCAGCTCTGCTCGACGGGGATCGTAGGATCGCGGTCCCCGTGCGCGAGGAGGACGTCGAGCGGCGCCAGGTTGGTCATGAAGGTCCGCGGCGAGCGTCGCAGGTACTCGAAGTCAATCTCGGGGCCGGCGCCGGGTGGTCCGCCGCAGACCGCCTCGATGTGCTGAGCGTAGCTGTTGTGCACCTCCCACCACTCACGCAGGTCGGTGGGAGGGCAGTACGCGGCCGCTGCAGCCCACAGATCCGGGTACTTCCCCGCCATCAGCAGCGTCATGTGCCCGCCGCCGGAGTCCCCGGTAAGGTAGACGCGGTCGAGGTCCACGTTGAAGCTCTCGACCATATGGCGGTAGGCATCAACGATGTCGTGCTGCGCCAGCAGGGAGCCGCCGGCCTCGCGCGGGCGGGGGTTCGCCGTGGTATTGGGCCCGCGGAAGTGCGGCAGCACCAGCAGCCACCCACGCTCGGCGGCCTGGCGGCCGTAGGCCTCGGCCCGCTGCGAGTACCCATACGACCAGGTGTGCAGGCCCACCAGAAGCGGCGTCGGCGTGCCCGGCTCATAGCTGTCCGGCACGCCGATGATGATGGGCTGGTTCCGGCCGTCAATGCTGGACGGCACGCTCGCCTCGGCCAGCTCTATGCCGGGGAGGCGGGGAAGCTCGGCGCCCTCACTCGCTGTCATAACGCACACCAGGAGGAGCACCGCCGCGGTCGGTGCCAGCGGGCCCACGTCCGAACGGCTCACCTGAAGTAGTTCTCCGGGATCGTGCCCGTGGTGACCGAGAGCTGCATCTGGCGGTCGCCGCGCTGGACGAGCATCGTGACCGTCTCACCGATGTCATGCTTGAAGATGGCCTCGCGCAGCTCCTCACCGTTCTTGATCTCCTGGCCGTCCACCCGTAGGATGACGTCGCCCTGCTGTATGCCCGCCGCCGCGGCCGGCCCATCCGGGGCGACACCCAGAACCAGCACGCCCTGATCGGTAGCTAGGCCCAGATACCGGGCGAGACCCGAGCTGTTGGGCTTGGTCTCAATGCCGATCCACGGGCCGCGTTTGATGAGGAACTGGACGATCTCCTTGACGTCGTTGATGGGGACGGCGAAGCCGATACCCAGCGACGTCCCGGTGGGGCTGTAGATCATGGAGTTGATGCCGATGACCTCACCGGCCAGGTTCACCAGCGGTCCGCCGGAGTTGCCCTGGTTGATGGCCGCGTCGGTCTGGATCATGTTGCGCGACGGTCCCTGCGGCCCCAGCGAGCGCTCGCCCTTGGCGCTGACGACCCCCACCGTGACCGTGTGATCGAAGGCAAAGGGGTGCCCGATCGCCACGACCCACTCGCCGATCTCCAGCTCATCGGAGTCGCCGAGGACAGCCGTGGGCAGCTGCGGGTGGCCCGTCTCGAGCTCCAGTATAGCCACGTCGGAGCTGGGGTCCGCGCCCAGCACCTTCCCCGGCAGCTTGTGCCCCTCGCGGGTCTGCACCTCTATCCGCTCGGCCCCGCCGACCACGTGGGAGTTGGTGAGCACCAGAGTGCGGCCGTTGTAGTCGAAGAGGAAGCCGCTGCCGATGCCCTGCCGGACCCGTGGCTGACCACCACCGAAGAAGAACTCGAAGGCGTTCGAGGGCTCCTCGACGGTGGTCGCCACGATCTTCACGACAGCCGGATCAGCCTTTCCCACAGCATTGACGATGGCGTCCTCCTCAGTCACCACCCGCACGGCCGGCCGCTGCGCGAACTGCCCGCCCGGGCGCTCAGGGGCCTGCGGGACCTCGCCGGGCTGGTGTGACTGCAGGTAGTACCAGGCGCCACCGACCCCGCCTGCGACACCCACGATCAGCGAAAGGACGACCGCCGCTGCAACTGTTCCCGCTCCGCCTCGCATCGCGACCCCTCACTCCAACTCCTGCAGCACTCGGGCCATCTCGATGGCCGCCGTCCCGGCCTCAAAGCCCCGGTTGGTCAGGCGCGTGCCGGCGCGCTCGATGGCCTGCTCGATGGTCTCGGTGGTGATGACGCCGAAGATAATGGGCACCCCCGTCTCCATGGACGCGGTGGAGACGCCGCGGGCGACCTGCCCCGCCACGTAGTCGAAGTGTGAGGTCGCCCCGCGAATGACGGCACCGAGAGTCACCACGGCGTGATAGTCCCCGCTGGCAGCCATCCTCCTGGCGGCCAGGGGGATCTCGAAAGAGCCGGGCACGTAGGCAAGCTCGATGTCGTCGTCAGCCACCCCGTTGCGCTTGAGGGCGTCCAGGCAGCCCTCCACCAGCCTCCGCGTGATGAAGTCGTTGAACCGGGATGCCACAAGGCCGATTCTCAGCCCGCTGCCATCGATCTGTCCCTCATGGATTCTCATCATCGCCACCTCCGTGGCTGGCGCACGCCTCCTCGGCCTGCTCCCGGCTGTCTCTCCGCACGAGGTGGCCGAGCTTGTCGCGTTTCGTGCACAGATACTCCTCGTAGTAGCCTCCGCGCGGCGCCTCCAGCGGCACCCGCTCCACGACCTCCAGCCCATAGGCCTCCATGGCTCTGAACTTGCTGGGATTGTTGCTCATAAGCCGCATCCGCGCAACGCCCAGATCGCGCAGCACCTGGGCGCCGATGCCGTAGTCCCGCCGATCCGCCGGGAACCCCAGTGCCTCGTTGGCCTCCACGGTGTCCATGCCGCGATCCTGGAGGTGGTAGGCGCGTATCTTGTTGACCAGGCCGATCCCGCGGCCCTCGTGGCTGGCGATGTAAAGCACCAGCCCCGGAGGCTCCTCGCCGATGCGCTGCAGCGCGGAGTGAAGCTGCCAGCCGCAGTCGCACTTGAGCGAGCCGAGAATGTCGCCTGTGACGCAGCCGGAGTGCACGCGCACCAGCGGGGCGTCCACAGAGTCCAGGTCCCCGCTGACCACCGCCACGTAGTCATGATTGTCAACTGCCGAGGTGTAGATTACGGCCTGGAAGTCCCCCCAGATGGTGGGCAGGGCCGCCTCCGCCTCACGCGTGATGAGTTTCTCTGTCCGGGACCGGTAGCGGATGAGGTCGGCGATGGTGGTGACCGCCAGGCCCTTCTCCTCACCCAGCTCCAGCAGCTCCTCGGTGCTGGCCGCCGAGCCGTCCTCGCGCAGTATCTGCGCGGTGACTCCCGCGGGCGTGAGGCCCGCGAGCCGCGACAGGTCCACGGCGGCCTCGGTGTGCCCCACGCGCTTGAGCACGCCGCCCTCCGCAGCACGGATGGGGAAGACGTGGCCGGGGCGGATCAGGTACTCCGGTCGGGTCTCGGGGTCGATGAGCGTCTGGATGGTGAGGGCGCGGTCGCGGGCGGTGTCCCCGGTCTCCATGCCCCAGCGGGCGTCAACGGACACGGCGAAGGCCGTCTTGCCGCCGCCCCAGCCGTCCGGGGACATCGGCGTCAGACCCAGCTCATCCACCCGGTCGGGCGTCAGGGCCACGCACATCGTCCCCCTGGCGATGCGCATCATCTGGTTAATGGCATCGCTCTCAGCGAACTCCGCGGCCAACACCAGGTCACCGGTGCTGGTCTCGGTCTTATCATCCACGACGATGACCATCTCGCCGCGCCTGATGCGATCGATTGCCTCCTCCGTCGTTACGAGTGCCATGATTGATCGCGCCGCCTTCAGATGAAGCCGTGCTGGGCCAGGAAGCCGGTGGTTATGTCCGCCTCCGGCTCTCCGCCTGTCAGTCGCTCCACGTACTTCGCCAGTATGTCGGTCTCGATGTTCACCCGCTGCCCCGGTCCTGCGGCGTCCAGCGTGGTGTGGGCCAGAGTGTGCGGGATGATCGCGACCGTGAAGGTGGCTCCCGCGACCTCTGTCACCGTCAGGCTGATGCCGTCGACCGCTACGGATCCCTTCTCGACCACGTGGCGGGCGTGCTCGGGCGGGATCTCGATGGAGAACCAGGCGGTGGTCCCCTCATCCCTCCGAGCCACGATTCGTCCGACGCAGTCCACGTGGCCCTGGACGAAGTGCCCGCCAAGCCGGTCGCCCGCGGACAGGGCGCGCTCGAGGTTCACCGGCGCACCCACGCTCAGCTCTCCGAGGGTCGTGCGCGCCAGCGTCTCGGCGCCCGCGTGGCAGGTGAAGCAGTCATCTCCCGCCGCCTCGACCGTCAGGCAGGCTCCGTTGATGGCGATGCTCTCCCCCACCTCGGCCGTCCGCGCGATCTCGGCGGCCTCGATCTCCAGCTCGGCGCCGCCACCCAACGGCCGCACCCGCCGGATCGTCCCGACCTCCTGGATCAGCCCCGTGAACATGTCAGCTCCGGCTCCGGCGTCAGGTAGCCCTCCACCAGCAGATCGCGGTCGATCCGCCTGATACTGACGTCGCGCAGCTTCAGCGCCTCCTCAACGCGCTCCACGCCCAGACCCCGCACAGCACCGACAGCATCCTCGCCGCCGATGATGATGGGCGCGTAGAAGAACGCCACCCTATCCACGACGCCCGCCGAAAGCGCCTCCCAGGCGAGCATACCTCCGCCCTCTATGAGCACGTTGAGGATGCCCCGCTCGCCCAGGTCATCCATGAGCGCGCCCAGGTCCAGGTGCCCCCCGGCGTGCTCCGGAAGAGCCAGCACCTCGGCGCCGGCCCGCTCAAGGGCCGCGCGCTTGGCCCTCGGGGCGTCGCGGCTCACGGCGATCAGGCAGCCGGCGTCGCTCTCCTCAGTCACCACGCGGGCGCCGGGATCGGTCTCCGCGCCGCTGTCACAGATCACCCGCAGAGCGTCGCGGCCCTCAACCAGACGCGTGGTCAAGGCCGGGTCGTCCGCCGCCACCGTTCCCGCGCCCACCATGACGGCGTCCGCGCGGTCGCGCATCTGATGCACCAGGCGGCGGGACTGCTCGCAGGTGATCCATCGCGACTCCCCGGCGCGGGTGGCGATCTTTCCGTCCAGGCTCATTGCTAGCTTCAGCGTCACCAGAGGCCGACCGGTCCGCCGGTGACGGATGTAGCCCTCCAGCATCCGCTCGGCCCGGCGCTGCAGCAGCCCGGCGTGGACCTCGACCCCCGCGCGCTCCAGTACCCCATGCCCTCCCCCCGGACAACGCCGGTCGGGGTCGGGCATCGCATAGAAGACCCGGGCCACCTCGGCCGCCACGATGGCATCGGTGCATGGCGGGGTGCGGCCATGATGGCAGCAGGGCTCCAGCGTCACGTAGAGGTCCGCGTTCCGCGCCGCCTCACCGGCGTTGCCCAGGGCGATGCGCTCGGCATGCGGCTCCCCGGCACAGCGGTGGTATCCCTCGCCGACGATGACGCCCTCTCGCACCACCACAGCGCCCACAGCCGGGTTCGGGGAGGTCCGCCCCAGGCCGCGCTCCGCCAGCTCCAGAGCTCGGCGCATGAACCGCTCGTTCATGACCGCGGTACCTGGTGCTCCTGGCGCTGCGTCAGCCGGCGCAGGTAGTTGCTCAGCCGGCGGTAGCTCTCAGCACGCCGCTCGCCGTAGGTCCTCCGCAGCAGAGCCAGATCCCACAGCGCCAGGACCATGGCCACGAGGGCCAGCGCCAGACACACACCCCAGTAGGCGAAGGCCCGCTCCGGCCTGGAGAAGTCGATCTGCACGCCCCCGGCGATCAGGCCCAGCAGGATGATCAGATCCGCCGCGGAGGCGATGCGCAGGTAGAGCTGCCGGCGGGTGATGACGTGCCCGCCACCCGCGTATCGCCGCCACTCCCAGATGAGCCGCGCCAGCAGTACCGCGGCAAGCAGGCCGAGAATCCCCCCGAACCAGAGAGCCATGAGTGCATCCTCCCGTGTGTCGGGATGATAGCACATGGCGCACGCACGGGCAAGCTGAGGGCGTGGCCCCAACGACAATCGCCCTCCGGGCGATGGCCGACTTGCGAAAGCCGGCCCTCCTGTGCCGCAGTGGGTTAGCCAGCCGATGTACCGTATGTCGTCGCCGTCCGGAGCGGCGGGGCTTCAGCGCCTTCCGGCGGTTCGTCATCAGACGTGCCGTCACGCCGTACGGAGGGGCGGGCCTCCGTTCCGCCCGGCCACATGTCGTTGCCGTCAGCTGTTGCC
>JBNGDZ010000008.1:7826-28730 GCA_049975765.1 Armatimonadota bacterium | reverse complement strand
GGCTTCGACTCTCCCATGCTCCTCACGGAAACGGGATATGCAGCGTGCGCCCCTGCGTCGCCAGCGCCGCCTCGTGCAGCGCCTCGCTGAGCGTGGGGTGGGCGTGGATCACGTCGATGATGGCGTCCACAGTCAGCCCTTGCTGGATCGCCAGCGTCAGCTCCGGCATCAGCTCCGTGGTGTAGGTCCCGCAGACCGTGGCGCCAAGCAGCCGTCCGCTCTCGGGATCCGAAAGCAGCTTGGCGAAGCCGTGGCGAGCCCCGGTGCACACGGCCCGGCCGTTGGCGGCAAAGGGGAAGCGCCCCACGTTGACCTCGATGCCCAGCTCCTCGGCTCGATACTCCACCAGCCCCACGGAGGCGATCTCCGGATGGCAGTAGGTGGCGGTAGGCACGGCATTGTAGTTGATGTGGCTCTGGATGCCCTGCGTGGCCTCCACCGCCGCGACGCCCTCGTGCATCGCCAGGTGGGCCAGTCCGATGCCCCGGATGCAGTCGCCGATGGCGTAGATGTGATCGATGGAGGTCCGAAGCTGCGTTCCCGGGCACATCGCCGCCGGCGGGTGATCCGGGTCGGAGGCGGGTGTGCTGACTCCCTCCTGGACGCAGATTCCCTGCCGCTCAATCTCCAGTCCGATCTCCTCGGCGCCGAGATCATGCAGGTTCGCCTGCCGGCCGATGGCCAGCAGGACGACCTCGGCCTCCAGGTGCTGTTCCTCGCCATCGCGCTCGAAGACCACGCGCTTGTTGTCCCCCGCATCCTCGATGCGCCGGACCATGGCGTTGACCTCGGTCTTGCCGCCGCGGCGCTGGAAGGTGCGCATGACCACTTCGCTGGCCTCATGGTCCTCGCGCGGCAGCGGGCGGTCGAACAGCTCCATGAGGGTCACATCGGTCCCGAAATGCAGGTAGGCGCAGGCCATCTCCGCCCCGGTGGCCCCGCTGCCGATGACGATCATGGACTCGGGGATGAAGGGCAGGTTCAGGGCGGTGTCGCTGGTCCAGACGTTGCTGCCGCGGGCTCCCTCGATGACGTCGATGACGGGCTCCGATCCCGTGGCCACGATGATGTGCTCGGCCTCCGCCGTGCGCTCCCCGTCATCGGTGGCCACCGCCAGTTCATGCTGGCTGGCGAACCTCCCGTGGCCGCGGATGAGCTCCACCCCGGCCTTCTCCAGGAGGGTCTGAACGCCGGAGACAAGCTGCTTGACGGCGCGCTGCTTGTGGCGACGCACGCGGTCAGGGTCGATGCTGAAGTCATCCACGACGACCCCGAACCGCGACGCGCTCTCGCAGCTTTCGAGCACGTGCGCGGTGTATAGTAGGGCCTTGGAGGGGATGCAGCCCCGGTTGAGGCAGGTGCCGCCCACCTCCCGCTCCTCGATCAGCGCCACCGACAGATCGAGCTGCCTGGCGCGCAGGGCAGCGACATATCCCCCCGGTCCCGCCCCCAGGACCGCCAGGTCGTAGCGATCAGTGTCGCTCATGGCGCCACCTCTCCTGTGGTCGCGCCGCGCCCGGCGCCCTGCCGCCGTTCGCCCTTGCCGTTAGCTGATAGCTCATTGTTGGTAGCTGGCCGCTCACGGTCATCCGGCCGCCGCTTCGCCGACGGGCCTGGTGGGGCGCCACAGACGGCTCCGCCACTGCTCCTCGGGCAGTCCGGCCCGGCGCAGGATGGCGACGTGGTAGGTGAAGTCGCCGAACTCCGCCCAGCGGTGCGTGTCCGTCCCCACCGCCAGCGGGACGCCCATCTCCAGCGCCAGCCGCGCCATCCGGAGGTCCTGCTCGGGATACTGCTTGTGAGAGTTGATCTCCAGCGCGAAGCCCCGATCCCTGGCGGTCGCCACGGTCCAGCGCAGCAGCTCGTCGGACAGAGGCATCCCCTCGGCCAGCAGCAGTCGCCAGGGATGCGCCAGCACCTCCATGCCGTGCCCCGCCAGGGCCTGCACCTGGAAGCGGAACTCCGCCTCGATCTGCCTCGGGGGCCGCCTGCGGCGCAGCGTCGGCATGGAGTGGACGGCGCCCAGCACAACGTCCAGCGTCTCCAGCAGGCCCTCCGGGAACACCTTGCGGCCGTCCGGCAGGACGTCCAGCTCTATGCCCACCAGCATCCGGCCGCGCTGGGCGGAGCGGGCGGCGCGGATGTAGGCGAGCACCCTCTCCCGTCCGTGCTCGCGGCTGGACTCGAACAGCTCCTCAGCATCCTCGGTCCAGAAGCCCCAGGGGTTGCCCGGCGGGTAGAAGATGTGCGCGGAGTGGTCGGTCACGGCGAACGCCAGCCTGCTGCTGAGCGCTCGGCTGGAGTATCCGGCAAGCGTGACGTCCTCGCCGCAGGCGGAGAACTCGCTGTGGGTGTGACAGTCGCAGAACGTGGTGTTCATCGTCATCTCTCATCTTGTAAGCTGTGCTGTAGCGGGCATGGTACACCGGTAGGCGCGCCCCAAGCAAGCACGGGAGCGCGCGAGTGCGGCCCCGGGTTGTCGGTTGCGGATCCGTGCCGCGCGCAGCCGTAGGGCTTCACAGACGCCGGGCGAGATAACGGCGGGCCGGACAGTGGTCCGGCCCCTCCATACGGCGCGACAGACGATCACGGTCCGTGACACGCACTGGAGACCGCGCGGCGATCTCACTCGGTCCGCGCGCGGTCTGCCGCCGGCTCAGTGCCGGACGACAACAGGCGGGCCGCGACCGGCCTCTACGGACGCCCATGCAACGCCGAACCGCCGCGACGAGACGTAGGTCCCTTCACGCGAGCGTGCGCGGGCGTACGGCCGTCCGGAGGGAGCGGTAATGGCCCAGACCCGCCGGCCGTTCGTCGTGAAGCCCCGCCGAGGAGTGAGTGCGGCCTCAGCGCCGGCGGGCACTTCGTTGCGGGACCTGCCTGCTAGTAGATCCCCGGCCCGTCGTCCACGTAGGAGAGGGGCAGCTCGATCGGTGCACCGCCCTCGCGGCTGGACTTGTAGATGGCCTTGATGACCTCCACTGCCTTGCGCGCCTCATGGCCGGGAATGGCCGGCTCACGGTCCTCCATGATGGCCTCGCACAGGTCCTGGACGTGGGCCACATGGCCGGTGGCGGTGAGGGCGGTCGGGTCGGCGGCCGTGCCCTCGCCCGCGCCCTCCTCCGCGGCGCCCTCCTCCTCCTCGCCGGGGATGTCCCACATGGTGATGTTGTCGCCGGAGAGGCCGATGGTGCCGTTGTCGCCGTGGATCTCCACCTTGCAGCCGTAGCCGGGGGTGACGCTGGTGGTGCCCTCCAGCACACCCAGGGCCCCGTTCTCATACTCCAGCAGCGCCACGGCGGTGTCCTCCACGGCGATGTTGCGCACCAGGCGCCGGGCGATGGCGGTGACTCTGGCGACGGGGCCCATCAGGTGGATGATCAGATCGATCCCGTGGACGCCCTGGTTCATGAGTGCGCCGCCGCCGTCCAGCTCCCAGGTGGCGCGCCAGTCGCCGCTGGCGTAGTACTCATGGGAGCGGAAGTACTTCTGGTAGCAGTCGCCCAGCACCAGCTTGCCCAGCTTGCCGGTGCGCACCGCCTCACGCACCCGCTTGGTGCTGTCGTAGGTGCGGCGCTGGAAGACGCCGGCCAGCTTCACGTTGTTGCGGTCCGCGGCCGCGATCATGTCGTCGATCTTCTTGAGGGTGACGTCCAGCGGCTTCTCGCACAGGATGTGCTTGCCCGCGTTCGCCGCCGTGATGGCCTGCTCTGAGTGCATGCCGCTTGGAGTGCACACGCAGACGGCGTGGAGGTCGTCGCGCTCGAGCATGTCCTCAAGATCGCGGTAGTAGTTATCGCCGATCCCGGCCTCCTCGGCCAGTGCCTTCGCCTTCTCCTCCACGATGTCGCAGCAGGCCACCAGCTCCGCGGCGTCGACCTCCTCGATGGCCTTGCGGTGCGTGCCGGAGATGACGCCGCAGCCGATAATCCCAAAGCCGATCTTGTCCATCGATCTGCTCCCTCCGTCCTGTTCTGTCAGGGCAATGTGTGTCGGTCACTGCCGCCGGCCCATCGCCGGCGGGACGTCAACCTCCAGGCTACTCCGCGCCGGCCTCGAGGTTGTCGAGCGTCTCCAGTATCAGGATGAGCGCCTCCGCGGTCGCATCGGTCTGCGCCGAGAGGAGGTCGCTGGGAAGCTGCGGCTCGAGCCAGCTTCCATCGGGGTTTTGGCGCTCCACCAGCGCCTCGAGCACGGACTCGGCGATGCGCCGGTAGTTGACGTTACCGGTGACCAGGAACAGGTGCGAGGCGGCCCAGCCGAAGAAGCCGCTGCGGGGGCTGGTGTAGCGGTCGTCGGCGCCGGACTCGCACAGGTCCACGAACTCCTGGGCCACCTGCATGTAGGAGCGCTCCTCGGTGGCCTCGCCCATCTTCGTCAGGAAGCCCGCGGCCAGTCCAGGGACCATGTACCACTGTCCGGGCTCGGTGAGCTGCAGGACGTACTCGGCGTCGAGGCCATCGCCGAAGACCCGCACCGGCTCCTCGCCCCGGCGCGCCATCAGGTACATGCGCTCGCCCGTCTGGGGGATCTGCTCCCAGCGGCGCACCAGGAAGTCGGCGGCGGCCCGGGCCACGCGCTCGTCGCCCATGTAGAGCGCCGCCAGCCCCGCGGCGGCGGTGTCCAGCAGGTCCTCCTCGTCGTCCAGTCCCGCCTCCGGGCCGTCGCGCAGGAAGCCGCCGGTGTCGGGATGCTGCAGGCTGGAGAGGAAGGCCCACGCCCGCATGGAGACGCCGAACTGGCCGAGCTTCTGCGCGCCGGCGATGATCCACGCCGGGCCGTAGGCGTAATAGCGCTGCAGCGGACCCTGGCGGCCGAAGGTCGCGCCCAGGTCCCCGTCCTCGTCCATGCTGTTATCGACGATCCACGTGCACAGGCGCACGCCGCGGCCGCTCTGACCGCTCAGCGCCAGGGCATAGGGGACCTTATGAAAGCCCGCCATCCCCTCCGCCAGGGGCTCGAAGGAGCCGTCCTCATTCTGCTGTCGGATCAACCATTTGACGGCCTGGATGGCCGCCTGCTTGCACGTTGATCTGTCCGTCGTCATCACTCCCACTGTCATCGGCCCCGCCCAGAGGTGCGAGGGCGTGCCGCGGTGTCACTGGAGGTGCGTTGGCGCCGGCGTCAGGTCAGAACGACGCCCTCCTCCACCACCTGCTCGCCGCGCTCGGCGTAGGCCACCTTCTCGCCCTGCGGCACGGTGCGCCAGATCAGGAACTGCTTGCGGATCGAGGACAGGAACAGCGAGTTGGTCTTCTTCCAGGAGGTGATGTCCCCGGCCAGCCGGTCCAGCCGGATCTCGATGGCGTAGATGTTCTCGTCCTCGGTGGGCAGGCAGGAGAGGGCGAAGTCCTGGCTCACGCCCAGGTCGTACGGGGCCAGCCACATGCGCAGCTTCACCGCCACGCCGTCCTCGGGCCTGTCGCCCAGGGCCTCCAGCCGCACGTTCTCAGCCAGGAACTCCCCACCGGCGTAGCCCACGTACTCGGAGAAGAACTCCTGAAGGAAGGCCGCCACCCCGAAGGCGTCGCGCCCGGTCACCGTGAACGGCAGCCGCACCAGCAGCACGTCGCCGTCGGGCTCGGGCAGCTCCCACTTGCGGGCGATTCCCGGCGAGGCGATCTCGGAGGCCTTCCTGGAGGGGTAGACCGTGGACAGCAGCACCACGATCACGACCAGGATGGTGACGCCGACCGCCGACATGGAGGAGTAGTTGAGCTCCACCCCGGCCTGGATCTGGAAGGTGTGGATGCCCTTGGCGAGCACCTGTCCCAGCAGGTAGCCCATGATGGCACCCAGGTTCGCGAACACCGAGGCCTCCGCGAGGAAGAGGATGGCGATGTGCGAGGGTGCCAGTCCCAGGGAGCTGTAGATGCCGATCTCCTTGGTGCGCTCGTAGACGGCGCCGAGCATGGTGTTGAGCACGATCAGCGCCGCGATCAGAATGGGGATTGCCATGGTCTCCAGCCCGGCGGCGGTGGTCATGCCCACGGAGCTGAACAGGTAGGCGTCGCCACCCACGCCGGCGTAGAGGCTGAGCGCGAAGCGCTTCATCATGCGGTCGACCGTCTCCGCGACCTGCTCTGTCTCCGCGAAGCGGATGCCCACAGAGCGCAGGGTCCCGCCCATCTCCAGGGCGGTGTCGTAGGGGATCACCGCCAGCTTCTCGGGCCCGTAGTGCTTGTAGTCCTGCAGCAGGGACTGAGCGCCGGAGGAGCCGAGCTGCGAGCGCCGCTCCGCCTGGCGCTTGAGCTCCTCGATGACCTCCGGGCGTAGCATGGCGTAGTTCACCGGCGTCATCGGCTCTCCGTCGAGGTCCTGCATATCGCGCATGCCGGCCTCATCCAGGATGCCGATGACGGTGAAGTCGGTGCCGAACAGCTTCACGCTGACATCGCCGACGTCGCTGGGGCCGATCTCTAGGGTCTGTGCGACGGACTCGGGAAGGAGGATGACGTTCTTCTCCCCGCGCTCGATCCACCGGCCGGCCTTGAGCATCCGGTCGGTGTCCATGATCTCATCTTCCTGGGAGGAGAGCCCCAGGATGGCGTTGACCGTGTAGGTCTTGGACAGGTCGTCCGCCAGGGAGATGTCAACCATCAGCTCCTTCTCGAGGTCGGAGCTGGTGTACCAGGCCCTGGGAGAGACCGTGGCCTCCTTTTCCAGCTCGTTCTCGATGATGTCCGCTGTGGGCGCCTCCAGCGAGAGCCAGGAGCGGTCCCGCAGCATGATGCCCTGGTAGCTGGGGTCGTGTGACAGGACGATCTTGTTGTGGCGCAGGTAGGACTTCACGGAGGTGAATGACAGCACCGTGAAGGTCAGGAGGATGAGGGTGACCGCGGTCAGGGCGGTGCGGGTCTTCCGCCGGCGCATGTTGGCGATCCCCAGCCCGAAGGCGGCGCCCGCCACCGACAGCCGCCCCACGTCGGCCTCATGCACGCCGCCGCGGGACTGCTTCATCGACTTGAGCTCCTGGTTGAACTTCATGGTCACGATGCTGATCACCAGCACCGCCAGTGCCATGACGATGAAGGCCAGCAGGATGATCGGCGGGCTGGTGGTCAGGGCGAAGGCCGGATGGACCAGCGCCAGCAGCATGAACACGATGACGAAGACAACCACGGTGCCCACGATCTGGCCGATGATGGTTCGGGCGTGCACGAACAGGCGCTCCCCGAAGTAGGCGAAGGGCAGCAGGATCGCCAGGTAGAACAACACACCCTTCACCACGTCCTCGGCGGTCTTCTGCACGTCCGGGTAGGCCCTGGACTCATACCCCCAGGCGTGGCGGGCGGTGGCCAGGGCGGTATCGTAGCGCCGCTCGTCCAGCGCGTCCTCGGCAGTGTCCAGCGCCTCGTATGCGGTCTGGTGGAGCTCCCCGACGCGCTTGTTCGTGATTCCGTGTCTCTGCAGCCGGTTGATGCGGTACTCGTCGATCAGCCACATGTCGTTGGCGATCTGCAGGGGTGTCATGGGGACGGCAGGCGTCTCGGCGGCCGGGAAGCCCACGCCGGTGGGCGTCTGGCGCGTGGCGTTGATGCACACCATGCGAATCCCCACGAGGCCCATGGACATCGTCACCTGGAAGTCAATATCGGGCATGGAGTATATGACCGCGCACGGCTCGGTGTAGGAGGGGAACTCGGCGGCGACCTTGATCTCATCAATCGAGTAGCCGTAGGAGATAGGCTCCGAGTAGTCCTCGGCGTCGTAGACGAACACCTTCTCCAGCGTCTGGAAGTAGCGCTCATCCACCAGGTCATACAGGTCGGTGGCCGTGCACCGGAAGACGATCACCGGCCGCTTGAGCCCGGCCCTGCCGTAGACGTCGCGGGGGTACTTCTTGTCCCCGTCGGTGCCTCTGTCGGGGGCGTAGATGATGTCGCCGCTGTCGGGGTCAAAGTGATAGGCCTCAAGCTGCGCCGACTGGCTGGCCATCTCGCCTCGGATGAGGAACTCGCTGGTCTCGTTGGCCATCGAGATGGCCGTGGTATGCACGCCCATCATCATCCGGTATTGGCCCTGGACCATCAGCAGCGCGCCCGCCACCGGGCTGTTGGGCACGAAGCTCTCCCGCCGGCGGAACTCCAGAATGGTCCCCTCCACGTCCTCCAGCTCGTCCATCTTCTTCAGGGCCTCGACGCGCTTGAGGGCCCTGTCGCTGAGCGTCATCTCGTCCAGCAGCCGGCGCACCAGGTTGACCAGCATACGGTTCTGCGCCACGAGGTTGTCCATGTTCAGCCGGTCCGGCGTGTCCAGCGGGGTATTCACCCAGTTGCGGGCGTCGTTGACGGTGGTGAGGGTGATTCCGGGACGCCCGCCGCGGATCACCATCTCGTGATCGAAGGCGATCTTGCCGGGGAAGAAGGTGTGCCACTCCCGGCCCTTGATGGGGTTGATCCCGTCAACGAACCGCTGCTCCACGGGCACATTCAGCGTCCCCGCCACCCGCTCGGCGTATTCCGACAACTGCTTACCCAGCGGGGAGTAGAACCGCAGCAGATGTGCCTGGGCGAAGTACCAACCCACCTGGAATGCCCCCAGGGTGGGGGTGTGCGTGCTCAGGTCCAGGCCGAGGAACATGTGGATGGTCTCGAACTCGTCGAGCGCCTTCCAGATGCGCATGTACTGCTGCTTGCGCTCGATGTCGTGCTGCAGCCTCTCCACGCGCCGATCAGCCATATCGGCCGACAGCTCGAGCTGGCCTACCTGGACGCGGTTGGCCATCTCCTCGCGGCGCTCCAGCTGCTTTTCAGACAGGCCGGCCTTCTCGCGCTCCAACTGCTGCCGGCGCTGCTTCATCTTCTCGATCTCCGACAGCGTGCTCTTGAGCTGGCGCTTGAGCTGCTCCAGCTCGCGCTCCAGCTCCTTGTAGCGGTCCTGGCGTTGGCGCTTCTTGCGGGGCTCTTTGCCCCACAGGTCCACGAACTCCTTGGCGCCTGAGAGCGCCTCGAAGTGGCCGCTGCAGGCCAGAAAGATGACGCTGCGCTTGGGCCGATGCTCGGCGAAGACTTCCGCCAGCTCCAGCAGCGTGGCGATGGACACCGCGTTCTCGGCCCCCGGCGCTTTCGCGGGCACAATGGAGATCGAGTCATAGTAGGCCTCGAGGATCATGGCCTCTTCGCGCAGGGTGGGGTCGCTGCCGGGGAGGATGCCGATGATGTTGCGATTGGTGCGATTCTTCCAGTGCGTTTGGGAGGTGAGCGTCGCCTGCAGCTCTCCGCTCGAGGCCGCCTCTTTCAGTGTCTCGGCGTCATCGCGGCCGATCCAGAACCGCGGCACGTCCACCGGCACTCGCAGCCACTTGATCTCCGCCTCGCCGCGGGTGGTGACCTGCGGCTCGATGAGCACCACTGCAGCGCCGCCCAGCAGCGGTACGTTCAGCCAGTTCTGCCCGTTGTTGAAATCCATGAGGACGATGGCGTCTTTGACGGGCTTGCCGTTGAAGTCGGAGAGGTCGCCGTCTTCGACGTAGATGACGGGCCCCGTGAGGCCGTCCTTGGGCACACAGGAGGTCCGGCACAGGTTCGGCCACAGGCCGGCCAGCTCATAGCGCTCGCCGGCGGCCTCCAGCGCCGCCCCGCTCTCCAGCGGCGTGGGCAGCTCGAACTCCTGCACGTACGTGGTCATCCCCAGATCCTCGAAGGCCTGCAGGATGATGTCGGCTGCCTCCTGGTTGCCGGGGTATCCGGAGACCCGGGAGCCGAGGTCTGTGAACTCCTCTATCCTGGACGCGAGCCGCTCCTGTGAGATCTGGTCGGCCAGCTCGCGGGCGTCCACCGCGCCCCAGCAGGTGGCGCACGCGGTCAGCGTCACCAGCGCCCCCAGCGCGATGACCACGCTCAGCCCACGGAGCGCCGTTCGCTGTCTGGAGAGTGTCATTTGAATGCTTCCTCCTCGCCTGACGGTGCATCAGCCATCGCTCGCCCCCGCGGTCTCGCCTGCTGCGGCTCAGCCGAAGTGAACCACGTAGCGACGGCCCATCTCTTCATATATCGCGCTCAGCCAACCCCATACCAGGCCGGCTGTGAAGAAGTGCCCCACGACGATGCCAAGGAAGAACGGGATGAGGCGGCGGTACATCCCCATCCCGCCGACGCGCAGGATGAGCGTCTTGATTATCCAGACGATGAAGAACGGGCCCCACAGCGGGCCGCCGTAGGCCGTGACCATCGCGTAGCCCAACGGGTGCAGGGGGAAGCGCAGAAAGATCGAGCGCAGCCCGATCAGGACGGCGGCCACCACAAAGCCCACGGCGGCGGCGCCGGTCTTGCCCCGGTCGGGCTCCTTGTGGCCTCGCGCGAAGCTGGCCAACTCCTCGTACTCCGTCGTCGCCAGCCGCGTGCGGTAGCCGCCCTGAGTGGTCCCGCCCTCCAGAATGTTCGCGCCGTGTGTGTAGTACGCCTGCAAGTGTATCACATAGGCACCGGCCAGTCCAACCAGCAGCGCCACCACCAGCCACACCGCCATGGTCCTCTGACAGATGCGCCCCTGGTCGGCGATCTTCGTGGCCTCAATCTGATACGCCATCATGGACTGGAAGTAGCCGCGCGAGAGGAACATCAGCAGCGAGAAGATGGTGAGATTCGACCAGCCGCCGAGGCGAACGTAGGGCTCTGAGCCGGCGATGTTGATCATCATGCGCTTGTGCTGATAGAACGGGAACAGCCACACCATAGCCGCTCCCGCCTCCGCCCGCGCGCGGGCGTAGACCAGCGAGAACAGGAGGAACAGGAACAGGTAGATGGCGGCCGTCCACAGGGCCATCCCCGCCAGCGAGGTCCACAGCAGCATCCCGCCGAAGCCCACCACCAGTCCGATGACGGCCCCGCGATAGGACATCGGCTCATCGCTGTCGTCCACGTCCGGGGCGCCGCGGAAGGCCTTGCGGAAGATCCGGCCGAGGTGCTCGCGCCCCACGTAGATGAGGAACAGCCCCAGGGCGAGGTAGGAGCCGAAGGACTGCTCCTGCACGTGCGGGAAGCCGGCCGGCTCGTGGCCCATCGCCGTCGCCGCCACGTTCACCAGCCGCTCCAGCAGGTAGAACACCCACACCGACAGCGTGATCTCGGTGGGCACCAGATAGCCCAGGCCGAAGTTCTCCGGCCGCCAGGCGATCGATAGGGGCTGGATGGCCGACCACGGCCGCTCGGTGAACAGGCCTCCCAGGTCGTGGCTGCGGCCCATCGCCGGGACGGCCGGGTTCCAGGCGTTGAAGATGTTCATGACGTTGTAGATGGCCGCCAGCGCGAAGCCCGTCCACATGGCACCGCTCTTGAAGAAGCTGAGCGCCGTCTCCGTCCGCTCGCCCCCCGACAGGTCCATCACCAGGTGTACGATGGGGAAGGTCAGTCGCTCGCGCTCCACCCACTGCCTACGGAACATGGTCATAAGCGAGAGCATGCCGATGAAGGCCAGCAGCAGCAGCACCGTCCACGCCACCAACGGCACCAGCCACGCCCCCCAGGGAACCACCAGCGAGGAGACCAGCCACGCCGGCACGTCGGGTTCGCTGTCAACGGCCTCGTACATCTGCCGGATGACCTCAGGATCCCCGGGCGTCAGCCAACTGGGGATGTGCTTCTGGAACTGGGCGAAGTCGTTCTCGGGCGTGGCGAAGTAGAACAGCGCCGTGGAGTTGGGGAAGAGCATGCGGGCCACGCCCACCGACGACATCGACACCGCGATGCACAGGAAGGCGTAGACCATCAGCGCGCCCGCCCGCCGAAGCCGCAACCACCGCGGGAGCCTACGGAACAGCGGCAGAAGCAGCGTCAGCACCAGCAGGGCCCCCACCGCCGGCACCACCGGCACGCTCTCGCCGAGCTGGGCGCCGTGCCCCACCAGCCCCGACTGCTTTATCCACAGCAACGAAAAGACCAGGAAGATGAGAGAGAGCACCACGGCCCGCCACGACAGGCCGTAGAGCTCCTCCGCCTCCTGGGCACGATCCTCCGGCATCTCCGCTTCTCGTTCTACAGCCACCGTATGAGCCTTTCGTGCCGACGTGGAACTTGACTTGCTCGAAGGACTTTTGCTATTCTCCTCCTACCCTGAGAGGACCTCCGCTGAGCCGGAGATTCCGCGGAGAGTTCGGCTACATCGTTCTCAGCGCGCCCGGAGGCCCCGCTGCTCCGGGCTCCGCGCTTTCTCGGCCCGCGGCGGGGCCGCCGACTGGCGGTAGCTGACCGCCGATGACTGACAGCTGATAGCCAGTGGCTGGAGAATGCTATGGCCCTCACTATTTGCCCAAAATGCGGCGCGACCGTGCAGGAGACGGACACCCACTGCATGGAGTGCGGCGTCAACCTCGCTGAAGCCGAGCGGGAGCTGGCTCGCCGGGAGAAGCAGACTCGCGGCGGGGGTCCCATCATCGGCGACGAGCCGGTCATCCAGGGCGCGGCCGCGGGCATGGCCGAGCCGGGCGAGACGTCGGAGAAGGTCCGCCTCAAGGAGTTCGACAAGCAGCTTGCCGAGAAGCTCGTGGCGGAGCGTACCGCCGTGATCGTCACCGTGGTGATCGCGCTCGTGGCCGGAGCCGGCACCCTCCTGGCGGGGTGGAGCGCCCTGAAGGCCGTCGGCGGTGTGGCGGCCGTAAAGGCCATGAGCTACACCGATCTGCGCGAGCGCGGACTGGGCGCCTTCGCGGACCAGACCTTCGTCTCGGTGCTCCTGATACTGCTGGGGCTGTCGGGGCTGCTGTGCATGGCGGGGCAGATCCACCGCCTGGTGCTCGCCCAGAGGGCCGTCGCACAGGTGAGGGCCGGGGAGCGCCCCCCCGTCGTCGGCATCAGCGGCATGACCGCCTGGGGCCTGGTGATCGCCTCCTTCATCTGTCCGCCGCTGGGCATCATCCTCGGGATCATCTTCAAGCTGGCACAGGATGAAAGCACGCGGGATCTGGGAGGCGCCATGGTCAAGAGCGCGCTGGTCGCGGTCGCGGTGGTCGTGGCTCACCTCATCTGGAACGCCGTGGCGGGCTTCGCCGCGCAGGCCGGCGCCTCAGAGGCTGCCACCAGCGCGGCGGAGTAGCGGTGCCCCGCCCACGTCGGCACCAGGGGGGCCACGGCGTCTGGCGCTGGCCGTCCAGCGCCGTGCGACCTCCTTGGTGATCTGCCGATCATCCTGCGTTCTCTCACTCCATGAGGTTCACGGCCAAAGGAGATGACTCACCTGGGGCGAAGGGTTCCTCCCGGACGATCTCTGGGTGGTCCCGGCGGCCGCAAACGCCGCAAGCTCATGAATGCCCGAGAGACACTCGCCGCAATCTGGGTCGTGACGATTGTGGCCCTTGCGCTCCGAGGGCTGGTGCAGGCCGTGGTGGAGGCCTTCCTCGGCTGATCCCCCAGGACCGGCCTGGGGGGCCGCGCTCGTGAATCCATGCTGGAGACGGTGAAACGGTGCTTGGCGCCACCATCTACCTCGCCGTGAGCCTGACCGCCTTCATGCTGGGCACCCAGGTGCTGCGCCTCGTCCGGCTCTCGCCCGACGACGAGGCCGAGCGCAGCCTGGCGGCGCTGGTGGTGGGGACGACGCTTCTGGGGCTGCTGGTACTCGCGGTGGGCCTGCTGGGGTGGCTGCAGTGGTGGGCGCTGGCGCACCTGCTGCTGGTGTCGGCGCTGGCGGGCCTGCGCACACTCGACGACTGCCTTCGGGCCGTGGGTAGGGGAGCCGCCGCCCTGTGGTGGGGGCTGAGCCGCTCACCGCTGCGGGCCGCCTACTGGGCCGTGACGGTCATCCTCATCCTGCAGCTCTTCGCCGCCCTCGCTCCCCCCACGCCCGACGACTTCGATGGCACCGCCGAGCACCTTGCCATGGCCAAGCAGTGGGCCCGCGACGGGCGCATCCACCCCCTGTGGTACGACCACCACTCCCAGTTCCCCGCCACGCTGCAGATGCACTACACTGTGGCCCACGTCTTCGGCGTGCCTGGCGCGGCCAAGCTCTTCCACTGGGGCTTCGGGGTCATGGCGGTGGCCGCCACGATCCTCGCCGGCCGGCGCCTGCTCGCCCCCGCTGCCGGTGCCTATGGGGCGCTGATTCTCGCCACCACCCCCGGCTTTGCCTGGCTGATGGGCGTGGGCTACGTGGACCTGGCCGCCATCACCTGCGGCATCATGGCGCTGTACTTCTACGCGCGCTGGCTGCGGGACGACGTGTCCTGGATGGTGTGGCTCTCGGCGGTGATGGCCGGGGCCGGCGCAGCCTACAAGATGCAGGGGCTGGCGCTGCTAGCGGTCCTCGCGATCGGCATCGTGCTGGCCCTGCGCAGGCTTCGCGCCGTCGGATACGCCGCCGCCTACGTGGGCATCGCCTTCGTGCTCTGCGGCCCCTGGTACCTGAAGAGCTATCTGTGGACGGGGAACCCCGTGTATCCCTTCGCCTATGAGCTCTTCGGGGGGAAGCTGTGGTCGGCCGACCGCGCCGAGCAGTACCGTTACTCCCAGCGGCAATACGGCAGGGGTGAGATGCCGCCGCTGCGGGAGCTGCGCGAGATGCCTCCGCTGCAGGCGGCCTTCGCCGGCCCGCGCCGGCCGTTGAACCTGCTGTTGGCGCCGCTGAACCTGACCATCGATCCGCCCGCCTTCACCGTCCCCGTGAGGGCCCTGGGGGCGTGGGCGACCGACAGTGTGGGACCCCTGTGGCTGGCGCTGCTGCCGCTGCTGGCGCTCTTGCGCCGGCCGCCACCGGTGCGCTGGATGCTGTGGGTGCTGCTGCCGGTGTACCTGTGGTGGCTGTGGAGCATGCAGCTCACGCGCTACCTGCTGCCGTCGCTGGCGTTGGTGGCGCCCGCCGCGGCGTGGGCGGCGGTGGAGGCCGAGCGCCACTCACGACTGCTGGCCACGGTGGTGCGCTCCGCGCTGGGCGCTTGGACCGCCATCGCCCTGGCGCTGATGGCGCTTTATGTGATGCCGAAGATCCCCGCGGCCGTGGGCCTCGTGGACGCCGACCTGTTCCTGGCCGACCGCCCCCTCTATGCCGCCAGCGAGCAGGTGAACGCCGTCACCGCTCTTGACGCCAAGATCGCGCTCTACGGGGAGCCTCGCGGGTACTACCTTGACCGCGACTACCTGTGGGCCGACCGGGGCCACTCCGCGCTCATCGACTACGACTCGGTGCGTGGCCCTGGGGATCTGGTCGGAGAGTGGTGCCGCCTGGGCGTCACGCACGTGATGATGCACACCGCGAACTACCCCGACATTCACCACAGTGACCACCGCATCGCGCGGACCATCGGCGCGGCCGTGGACGAGGGCCTTCTGGAGCCGCTCTCGGCCCCTGCTTCCACACGCCCCTACCGCATCTTCCGCCTGAGCCCGGAGTGAGCGCCATGGACGGACGGCTCCCGGTGGGCTGGCGTGGTCCCTGCTCTCATGACCCGAACGACGGTGACGGGCCGACCTTGCGCGAGCGCTGCGCGCGGCCCCTCCGGGGAGAGGCCGCCGTTGACGGCCGGCAGGAACTCCCAGCACGCATCGCTAACCATACAGCAGCAGAGCAGTCGCGCACGCTTCGTGCGTGGGGACGATGCATCATGGGCATAATCGCGTGGATCGTACTGGGTGGGCTGGCCGGCTGGATCGCGTCCAGACTCATGAATGAGCCGAGTGGTTGCCTGGCCAACGTGATCATCGGCATCGTAGGGGCCTTCATCGGCGGGCTGCTGGTGAACCTGCTGGGCGGCCGGGTCTTCTTCGGGCTGGGCCTGTGGAGCCTGGTGGTGGCCGTCATCGGCTCTGTGCTTTTCATCGCCATCCTCCGCGCGCTCCGAGGCGGGAGGCCGCCCCGCTCCATAGACTGAGCCAGCCGCGACCGCGGGCTGGAAGCCTCCGCCACGAGGCGACGCTCTTCCGGGGGCAGTATGCCAGTCTGCGCCACAGCTCGATCGCTCCTTCGGGCCCACTCCACGGAGGACTCCTCCCGCCGCGCGGCGCACCTGACTGTGATGCCGAACTTCCGGCCGGGAGGCGATCTGCGTGTCCGCGCCCCGCGAGCCCATCATCCCCTCCATCCAGAAGGGCGTCGCCCAGCGCTGGCAGTCCATCGAGAACGGAACCCGCGAGTGGTGGCGCGGCTACCGGCGCTGGCTGCACATGCCGCGCAACCCCGCCACCGCCACCCTCTCCCCGGACACGGTGGAGGCCGGCTCCCGGCAGCGCCTCACGCTCACGATTACCGTCGGCGAGGGCGGCGTTGAGCCCTACGGCCACGTGGCGGTGGAGCCGCCTCTGCAGCCGCTGATCCCGAGCTCCAAGGCGCCGCCCCGCCCCCAGCCGCGATTCTCCGTCACCTGCTCCAACCCCGCCCCCGAGCTTCAGGTGGAGGTCTCCGATGGGATCATCGATGTGCTGGTCACGGAGTACCCCCTCCTGGAGGGCGATGAGCTGGTCCTGCACTTCGGCGAGCCGCTGGGCAACCCGGCCATCATGCCGGCGTCGGCGCGCCGGCACCCGATCCCGGTCGCCGTCGCCCGCGAGAACTGGCCGGCGTATCGGCTCATCGACGAGATCCCGGAGCTTACGGTGACCGGCTCGGAGGCTCGGCGCCTTCAGGTTGTGGCCCGGCCGGCGGTGACTCTCGGCGAGTGCTTCGACCTGCACATTATGGCCGCGGACGGGGTGCACGGCAACGCCGACCCCCGCTACGAGGGCACGGTGCGGCTGCTGTGCACGGATCCTGAGGCGACGCTGCCGGAGGCTGTGAAGATGACTCCCGGGGAGGGCGGCATGACCGTCATTGGGGGCTGCCGGCTGAGGTCGGACGGGGTGCACTACATCACCGCTGTGGATGAGGAGCGGGGCATCGCCGGGCGCTCGAACCCGGTCACGCGCGAGGACTGGTTCGGCGGGCGGAGGGTCTTCTTCGGCGATATCCACGTGCACACCTGGCACTGCGACGGCAAGGGCACGCCCGAGGAGGCCTACCGCTGGTCGCGCGAGGTGCGGGCTATGGACTTCGGCGCCATCACCAATCACGTCGAGGGCGCCAAGCGCTACGAGGTGGAGGACTTCTGGCCCACCATCCAGCGCCTGGCGCGGGAGAGGAACGTGCCGGGCGAGTACGTGGCCTTCCTGGCCTACGAGTGGGGGGGCTGGGACCTCTTCGGCGACAAGTGCGTGTACTTCCTCGACGACGACCGGCCCTGCTTCGCGGCCAATGATCCTGCGAGCAACCGCCCGGACCGCCTCTGGGAGTCGCTGCCGGAGGGGCGGGCCATCACCATCCCCCACCACGTCAAGTTCGGTGGCCGAACCGACTGGAGCTACTTCGACCCGGTCATGCAGCCGCTGGCCGAGGTCTACTCCATCTGGGGCGTCGGGGAGGAGCCTGGACCGTACTGCATCCAGCAGGCGCTGGCCCGCGGCTACCGCTTCGGGTTCATCGCCTCCTCCGACAATCACAACGGTGAGCCCGGCGAGCCGAGCAACGGGATCGCCGCGGTGCTGGCCGGCGAACTCACCCGCGAGTCATTGTTCTCGGCCATGCAGTCGCGCGCCACCTACGCCACCACCGGCCGGCGCATCCTGCTCTCGCTGACGCTGGACGCCGGGGGCAACCGCGCCTACATGGGCGAGGAGCTCACGGCCTCCGCTGATGAGCCGCGCGAGATCAGCGTGCGCGCCGCCGGCACAGGCGACATCAGCGCGCTGGAGCTGCTGCGCAACAACGAGCCGATCGAGGCCGTGCGTGGCTGCGCGCCGGAGATGCGTATCGAGTATCGCGACGATGAGCCACTGGCCGGGCCGACGTGGTACTACGCGCGGCTCACCCAGCGCGACGGTGCCATGGCGTGGTCGAGCCCCATCTGGGTGGATCCGGAACAGCTGCGGCGCCGCCACGCGTGAGGTAGGCCTCCTGGGCACAAACGTCGGCCGGACGGCCGTGATGGGCCGAGCTTGCGCGAGCGCTTCGCACCCGCGCTGCGTGCGGCCCCTGCCAGGCGAACGGCCGCAGCCTACAAGCCTGCGCCACGAACCTGCGCGCGGGTCGGGAGATCGTGAGGTCGCGCAGCGCTCCGCGAGCTTCGAGGAGGCCCGCTGCCGCAGCGTAGTTCTTGACAGGAGGTGTTTTGAGATGCTTCGGTGCAGCGCCGTCGTGGCAACGCTTCTGCTGAGCGCTACCGCCTTCGCCCAGGACCCGGCCGTGCTCACGGTCGTGGGCCGCGGGGCCGAGGACAAGCCCGGCTACGAGGGCGGCGGCGTGGTCAGGTTCCTGGACGTGGACCTTGCTGCGCACGTGATCCACTACGCGGGCGGCGAGGAGATGGCCCTGCCGCTGACGATCAACTACGAGGTTCTCGAGCCCGCGCCGATCGTCCTCAACTCCCGCTTCGGCACCGAGTACTGGCGTCTCTACCACTTCGGGGAGGAGACGATGTCGGCGTTCTACACCCGCGAGGGCATCGATCTCTCCCAGCCGGGGGAGCACACCGCCGTCCCGGAGGGCCTTCGGGCCTGGTTCAACGAGAAGTACGGCCCGCTTCCCGCGCGTGGTCTGGTGGGCATCCGCGGCCACTACTACTTCCTCATCGACCCCGCCGAGGGCGAGGAGTGGCTGGACATCACCGACCCGCCGCCCTACTTCGACCGGCGGGAGGTCGTTCGCGAGCTCACCTTCACCCTCGCCGACCTCTCCGAGTACTCCCTGGAGCTGGAGGAGCTGCAGTGCACCTGGCAGCCGGAGGGCGACGTGCGCGTGAGGGTCAGCGTCACGGACGCCCGCGGCGATCGGTTCCCGGTCCTGAACGTCCCCCTGGAGCTGTCAGGCAACGGCCGCGAGAGCCAGCTTGAGACCGAGTGGGGCCTTCTCAACGAGCCCACGGGCTGGCTGCGCGGCTCTCTGCCCCGCGGGGACGTGCCGGAGGAGGTCACCGTGAGCGGCACGGTGGCGCTGCAGACCCCAGACGGCCTGCAGTTCGCGGAGGTCTCGGGGACCTTCGAGCGGGGCGATGGCCAGGTCTCGCCCGAGCAGTTGCAGATCGCCGAGCAGGGCTACGAGCTGCCCCGCACCGAGGGCCTCATCCACGAGACGCGCGGCACCTGGTGCTCCACCTCCGACATCGCGACCCGCGAATCGGTCGATGAGCTGGTCGAGCGCTGCTCGGCCGCGCGCCTGAACACCATCGTGGCCGATATCCACGTCCGCAACAGCTTCATGGCGCGGAGCGAGCTGCTGCCGTGGTCGCAGGAGAAGTGGGCGGACTTCGATCCGCTGGACTATCTCATCGAACAGGCGCACGCGGCGGGCCTGGAGGTGCACCCGTGGTTCTGCGTCAGCTACCGCGACCGCAGCTTCAACGAGTGGTTCGAGGAGACCTACGGCGTGGATGTGCGCATGTACGATCAGGAGGGACAGGTCGTGGAGCTGGCCTCCGACGTGCATCGCCCGGAGTACGCCGACTTCATGGTGGAGCTGATGGTCGGCGTGGCCCGGGACTATGACGTGGACGGAATCCACCTCGACTACATCCGCACCAAGGGCCAGTGCTACTGCGAGAAGTGCCGGGCTGAGTTCGCCGAGCAGTTCGGCAAGCCGCTGGCGGACGCTACTGAGGAGGAGTGGATCGCCTGGCAGCGCCAGGCCATCGGCGACATCGTCCGGCGCACCGCCGAGGGCGTGCGCGAGGCCGCTCCCGACGCCATTATGTCCGCGGCGGTCTTCAGCAACCTGCGCGGCGGGGCGCTGCAGGGCCAGGACCCGGCCGGGTGGGCGCGCGAGGGCTGGATCGACGTGGTCATCCCCATGGACTACGCCATGCAGACGCTGGCCGTCCGCGCCCACGAGCGGCAGTTCCTCGACGCCCTAGAGGATGATGACGCGCTGGTGACCGGCCTGTCGCTGTACATGCGCTCGGGGACCGAGACCATGTCGCGCCCGCCGGAGCTGGTGCGCGAGCAGATCGAGCTGGTGCGGCTCATGGGCATCCACGGCTACTGCCTCTTCGCCCAGTCACACCTCAGCGACGAGCAGCTCGAGATGCTGCGCGGGGACCTGAACGCGGAGGAGGCGGTCCCGTACTTCCGCTGAGCGAGCGCGGTCAGGGTCGGAGTTGGGGGGCGCGGCGGGGTGCGACGACGCCGGTTTGCCGTACGGAGAGGCGGCGTGCCCACGCCGCCTGCCTACCCGGTGTCGGGGTTGATCCAGATGGGGCTGGACCAGGCCATCTCGCCGTCCGCCTGGGTGACGCGCACGTAGTACGTCCCCCGCTCGGGCGGCTGCTCGTCTGCGACCGTGAAGCGGACCGTCGCGCCCACTCCCGTGTGCTCGTAGAGGACCTCGCGACCGCGCATCACCTCAACCAGCGCCACCGCCTCAGTGCCGGTGACGGCCACGTCGATGCAGGGGCGGGGATGCTCGCCGGTCAGGATGCTGCCCATCGGAGCGCCATCGACCTCGAACTCGAGCGCGATGCGGGCGCCGGAGGTGCCGTAGCAGCGCCGGTTCCACAGCGCGTCCCAGATGGCCTCGCGCGTCAGCTCCGGCGCCCAGATGGCCGCCAGCCCGCCGCGGTAGGCCCGGCGCACCCGCAGCCAGTCGGTCTTCCCGGGCCGCCCCGCGTGGTCGTCGGAGGCCGCCATGAAGCCCAGGATCCAGCCCTTGGCGAGCAGGTCCGCGCCCAGATGCCCCTCGAAGTCGCGGTCGCGAGCCGGCATCAGCGGCCGGGTGGCCTGCAGGCTCTCGGAGCCGCCCCAGATGGAGTAGACCTCGCACAGGCGCACCAGGTCCGGGTCGTAGAAGCTGCCCGAGCCGTGAGCGTGCTGGTGCAGGATCATCATGGCCCGGTGGTCCTTCCAGATGGGCGCGTGCTCGGCCATCTCGGCGTACTCGCTGCGGTCGATGTCGGTGGCGCGCAGGAGCGGTCCTTCATCGCCGGGGTAGTAGACGCACTTATCGCCGTAGTGC
>JBNGDZ010000008.1:0-7816 GCA_049975765.1 Armatimonadota bacterium | reverse complement strand
GAGAGAGTACTCGTAGCCCAGCAGCGTGACCATCTCGCCGGGGCGGTTGAACTCGTCGGCGGCCTCCATGATCCAGTCCCAGTCATCGTCGGACATGTACTGGGAGTGGTCGGCGATGGCGGCGACGTCCAGCGCCGCCTCCTCGCGCGCGAACTGGTAGTACTGCTCGGGGGTCTTGAGGCCATCCGAGAGACGGGTGTGGCCGTGGATGTCGCCCCAGAACAGGTCCAACTCGCCGGGCTCCTCGGTGCAGATGGTGGGGTTGGAGGCGCCGGTGAGGCGGCTGTCGAGCTCAGTGACCCGGACGATCTTCTCGCCGGGGGAGCCGAAGGTGACCCGGATACGGCGCTGCAGGCCGCGGGTGCCCAGCAGGTCCGCCTCCGCGGAGGGATCGTTGGAGGTGATCTCGACCAGCCCTTCGAGGGGCTCACAGGTGTTCTCCTCGCGATCGCGCGCCAGGACCACAAGCTCAACCGGCCGGCCCTCCAGGGCATACGTCGGCGCGCAGACGTCGAAGTGATCCGGCGCGGCGGCGATCACCTCCAGCGTGGGCTGGTCCTGGATCAGCGTGTAGCCGGAGAACCTGGCCGAGCGGGTGGCGTCAACGTCCGTCGCGATGGTGAACTCCGCCTCGCCGGCGAAGTGCCGGGCCCAGGCTCCCGGGACGAAGCCCCGGCGGCGACCGTAGGTGAGCGTGATGGTGTCGCCCTCCTGCAGCGGCTCGTCGAGCACCTGAGCGTAGAGCATCCGGCCCCAGCGGGTGACGTAGAAGAAGCGCGGGGGGTCGAGCCGCACGGGCGGGTCCTCAACGCTCAGCTCGATGCGGGCGCCCTCACGGGAGCAGGTGGCGGAGCAGTGGCCCTCGTCGCCGGGCCAGTGGATCTGCGGGGCGGTGAAGCCGTAGGGGATCTCGAAGCGGACGCTGCCGCCGAGGGCGATGCCCGCCGGCCCGGCGGTATATGTGATACGCCACCAGCCCGGTGCGTTGGCCTCCACCGGGTCCGATGGCTCGATGATGGCCGTGCCGTTGTCAGTGCCGATCTCCTCGTTGCGCATTGGGTCACCTCGGAGGTGCATACTCGCGCTGCGAACCTCGACGCTTTTCTTCGCCGATGAGGTGCGGTATGCCTGCCGCAGAGGCGTGAAGGGATCGGGGGAGGTGGCGTCGAACGGATGGGCGAAGTGGGCTGCAATGCTGGAGTTCGGCAGGCAGTGGCAGGACGTAGACTGGAGGTAGTTGCCTTGGACATGCTCACGGCGACACGTGTGCATCAATCGCTTTCCGAGCCGGTGACTGTGCTGATGTCTCCTCAGATGGTGGCGGCTCTCGACCGTGTGGCCGAGGAGGCGGGCTGCTCTCGCGCGGAGGTGATTCGCGAGTACGTTGCGGAGTCGCTGCCTGAGGGGTGGTTGATCGCGGACAACTGCCGGTGACGACAGGAGGCTGCATCCGCGGGACATAGTCTGAAAGGCAAGGGGAGGACAGAAGTGGATGCGCGCATCGTCGATAATCAGTTAGGCGAACTTGCCTCAGTGCTCGCAACCGCAATCAGCCAGGCTGAGGACGTGCGTCTCGCTGTTGCCTTCGCGTCAGCGAACGGCGTAAGGCTCCTGAATGACGCACTCACGGGGGCACTTGAGCGTGGGGCCCACGTCGAACTGCTGATTGGGCTTGATGGGCAGGTCACGGAGCCGGATGCCATCAGCCTTCTCTTCTCTCTGAGCGAGGAGCGGCAGAACGCTCACCTGTACTGCCACCCGCCCGCAGCCCTGGGGTCTTCCTACCACCCCAAGGTCTACTGGACGAAGAGAGAGGACGCTGCAACGATCGTGGTAGGCTCGTCGAATCTCACCCGAGGCGGCCTGCGCTCAAACGCTGAGATTAACGTGGTCATAGACGCGGGATCCCGGGAGGAGATCGTCTCGGACACCTTCGCGGCCTACCTGCGGCTGAAGCTCAAAGCTCGAACAGTGGAGGCCGACGAGGACCTGCTTGCCATCTACACCGAGCTCTTTCAGTGCCAGGCGCAACGCGCGAGGGCCGCCGCCGAGGATGCCGACGCGCGCGAGCTGAGGCGCGCACTCCGGACGAAGCTCTCCTCCATGGGCGCCGCTACTGCGTCGGAGCAGGATCTGGTTGGGTGGCTTCGGGCCGTCTATGAAGTTCTGCCCGAGGGCGAGTTTAGCAACCAGGACGTCTACGCGTACGAGGGGCAGTTCCGTCGCCTCTACCCGGAGAACGACAATGTGCAAGCGAAGGTCCGCCAGCAGTTGCAGGTGCTTCGGGACATGGGGATACTGGAACACGTTGCTCGGGGACGCTGGCGCAAGCAGGACTGAGACAGAGGCGGGATAGCCATGACCATGAGCGAGTTCGAAGACCTGTGCGTCCGCGTGCAGCGCGAGTGCGGGGACGAGTTCCCCCTATCGCGCCTCACTGATGCAGGAGGCATTAGCGCGGTCGTCGATCCTGTCACGTCTCGGTGCTTCCTCCCGTTGGAGGATGGCTTGGGCACTGTATCGATCTTCTACGACTTCGAGGGCGCCGACAAAGTGCCATGGGTTACCCGCCCTGGGGACTGCTTTATGTGTGACACGGATGATGTACGGGCCGAACTCACCTGCGCTTGGGAAGCGGCATGCCAGCACCTCGCGCGGGTCGCCGAGCTGTCCGACCTGCTCGGCGCGGCGCGTTCACGAGGGTAGCGTGTCGCTGCGGCTGCGAGGCGCTATCCCGGCTCAGCTCTCGCTCTCCAGCACCAGCAGCCAGTCGCGGCGGACCTCGATCTGCGGGACGGGCCAGGAGCCCTCGCCATCGGCCACCGCCACGCCGTGCTCGCGCTCCTCGCAGGTGGTGGGGTTCACCAGGGTCGCGCGGTAGCGCAGGCCCGGCTCCAGGTGCCGGATGGTCGGCTGCGGGAGGGCGTTGAAGAGGTAGATGATGCGCAGCTCGCCGGGGATGCCGGCGGCGTAGGGCAGCGCGAAGCCCTCCTCGCCCGCGTGCGGCTCGACCCACTCGGGATGTGGCTCGATGCGCCACCACTCCCAACGCTCCAGCAGGCGCCGGAAGCGGCCGAGCTGCGCGGAGCCGGGCAGGTGCATGGCCTGCGTCCACGGGGTGTCGCCCCAGGAGAAGCCGTGCGGGGAGGCGCCGTAGGGCGCGCCCTCGCGGTTGACCTGCCAGATGCCGTTGGCGCCGTAGGTGTGCCCGCAGGTGCCGCTGAGAAGCGAGGCCCAGAACATCATCCGCTGGACCTCCTGGCGGCTGCCCTCCAGGATCCCCTCGTAGCAGACCTCCCCGTTGATGACCGGCATGGCGGGCGTGTGGGCGCGGGCCTCCCGGACGGTGCGGACGGTGTTGGGGAGGCTCTCGCGATCGCCGTGGCCGGTCTGCAGCATCTCGAAGTCGAGCACGGAGTCGTCGGTGACCTGCTCGCGGCCGCGGCGGGTGGGGTGGATGGTGATGAGGCGGTGGTAGGGGTCCATGGCGCGGAGGCGGCGCGCGACCTCGGTCCAGCCCTCGCGCTGGATGCGGGCGTTCCCCTGGGCCTCCTCGCCGCGCTTGTGCAGATACCAGGGCATGGCGCCCTCGCCGGCGAGGCACCACACCACGGGGTATGCGCCCCACCGCGCCACCATCTCCCGCCAGTGCCGCGTGAGCTTCTCGACGCCCAGCCAGGGCAGGTAATAGCCCCAGGAGCCGAAGATGCAGGGCATCAGCCCCCGCGAGACCAGCCACTCGATGCGCAGGTCGGCCAGATCCCACCAGGCGGGGTTGATGCCCGCCCACTCGGGTTGCCACGGCCAGCCGGCCTCGTTGTCGCCTCGAGGGTCGAAGGCGGCCATGTCGGGGTAGAGGCCGGCGACGAGCTGGATGACGTTGAAGCCCTTGCCCGCGCGGTCGGCGGCGAGGCGCTGGAACTCCCCCGGCCAGTGCAGCCGCGAGCACAGCGCCATCCACCAGGTATCGGCCAGCCACAAGAAGGGCGTGCCGTCGGCGTGCTGCAGGTACTTGCGGGTGTCGGCGACGTGCAGCGGGCCGCGGGCGAGCAGGGGGTTGTCGCCCTCGTACTGCACGACCTCGAGCTGGCCCTCCTGGGCGTGGAGCGCGCCCGCGACCTCATCGGGAGCCTCGACGCGCCAGTGGTGGCGGCCGAGCTCGGCGGAGGAGTAGCGCACGCGGTGGAGGCCGGCGGCATCGCAGAAGGTCGGCACAACCTGCTGGCGGCCGTCCGGCGTGGTCACGCGCAGATCGATGGGGGAGGGGCGCTCGCCGGCGGCGCAGTGGCGGCCGAGAGACCACTCCGCGACGCAGTTGCGCTGAACGGTGAGCATGGTACCATCGCCTCCTGGGAAGCTGCCGCGTGCGGAACGGTCACAGGGTTCCGCGGCACGCGGCGTGGCTCCTGCATGAGCGTCTCGCGAGACCGAAGGACTGTGGGCGTGGTCGTGGAAGGACACGCGGGCACCTGAGACCGACGCAAGAATCTACCGAGAAGGGAAACGAATCCATGGCGAGCGCCTTTGAAGTACCCGGGCAATGGCTACGGGGGAACCTGCATCTGCATACCACGGGGTCCGACGGAGAACTCACGCCGCAGGAGGCAGTTGACGGATACGCGGAGGAGGGCTACGACTTCCTATCGATCACCGACCACGACTGCGTGACGGAGGTGGCGAGTCTCGACGGGAGGGGCATGACGCTGCTACCGGGGATAGAGATCGCCCCGCCCGGCGCGGAGCTGGGGCAGACGATCCACGTGGTGGGGATCGGGGCGCGGGAGGAGGCGCCGAGCACCGGCGAGGCCCAGGAGGCCATCGACGCTCTGGCGGCTGTCTCCGAGGTGTGCTTCGTGGCCCATCCATCCTGGTCGAGCCTCACCTTCGCTGACATTCTGGAGCTGGAGGGGATTATGGGGGTGGAGGTCTTCAACGCCACCTGCCGGCGGGGCGTGGGCAGAGGGACCTCGGAGGTGCAGTGGGACAACCTGCTGGCGCGCGGGCGGCGGCTGTTTGGGCTGGCGGTGGATGACGCGCACTGCCACTACGACGACCGCTACGGCGGTTGGATCATGCTGCGCAGCGAGGACCGCAGCCCTGAGGCGATCTACCGGGCGCTGCAGGAGGGGCACTTCTACGCCAGCTCCGGGCCGCGCATCGAGCACGTGGAGGTGGATGGCGAAGAGGTGCACGTGGAGTGCTCGCCCTGCGTGGAGGTCTTTGCGGTCTGCCCCCTGCCGGGCAAGGGCTGGACGAACTGGCGGCATGGGGGCGGGCGAGAGGCGGCGACGCAGTTCGACCTGCAGATGAGGCCGGGAACCGACCCGGTGCGGATCGTGGTCGTGGACGAGCGGGGGCAGCGGGCCTGGACGAATCCGTTCTGGGCGTAGGTGCAAGCACGGGAGGTGGGTGCGAGCGATGCGGATTGGGATCATCGCCGACACACACGGGAACCTGGACGGCTGGCAGCGCGCCCGAGAGCTGCTCGGTGACGTTGAGCTGATCGTGCACTGCGGTGATGTGCTCTACCACGGACCGAAGTTCGAGCCGGTGGAGGGCTACGCGCCGATGGCGTTGGCTGAGGCGATCAACGACAGCGACGTGCCGGTGCTGATCGCGCGGGGGAATGGGGACTCGGACGTCGATCAGCTCGTGCTGGAGGTGCCGGTGCAGAGCCCGTATGTCTTCGCGCAGGTGGAGGGGCTGCGAATCCTGGCCGCGCACGGGCACATCACGCCGGCAGAGGAACTGGTGCCGCTGGCAAGGAGCTGGGGGGTCGATCTGCTGCTGACCGGGCATGTGCATGTTCCAGTACTGGCGCGGCACGGGGATCTGCTGCACCTCAATCCCGGCACCGTGACCTACCCACTGGCGGAGGACGAGGCGCTGGCGCGACGGACGTGCGCGCTGTGGCAGGACGGGGATGTGACGCACTACGACCTGGTCTCGGGCGAGGCCATGGACCTCTAGCGGGCGAGGTGGGTGCCCCTTCGCGGGTGTGAGGCAGAGTGCAGACCAACGAGACCGATCAGAGGGAGCAGGGGAACGGGAGGTCAGATGAGACGCGGCAGCTCCGGCGTCTGTGGCTCCGGGCGTGGCTGTTCTCCGCGCTGGGCTCGGTGGGGGGTGCAGCGGTGTTCTTCGGTGCCACGTGGGTGCTGTGGCGATGGCAGGGATGGGACCCCGCCCTCGGGGACACTGAGCAGGAGATCGGTCTTTTTCTGCGCATGATCATGGGAGGGGTGCTGGGTGCGGCTCTGGGCAGCCTGCTGGGGGTGCGGGAGCCGGCGGAGTTGAGCCTGGCGGCGGCGGCCGGTGGCTGCCTGACCTATCTTCTCGGCATGCAGGCGGTGATTGTGGTCCTCTACGGCATCTGTCCGGGGGTCTGCCGGGGAGAGACCATGGCGGGCATTGGCCGGCTGGGGGTGTTGCTGGGCGCCGGCGCCGTGGGGGCTCTGACGCCCCCGCTGGTCGCGAGGTACGTCTTGCGCCGCTACGAGAGGGGCGACGAGGCCGCCGGCGAGACGTACTCAGAGGAGAGCGGACCCGCGCAAACCCGCTGAGCTTCCTCAGGGTGGGCGGCCGACAAGGGCCCGGGAGGGATGGCGAATGGATGAGATGGCGGTGGCGGCCATCGTGGGCGCGGCCGTGGTCACCGTGGTGGCGCTTGTGCTGGCCTTGCGGGCGGTGGCGAAGCGCCGGGAGGCTGAGGCCGACGATGCGCTGATCGGCGAGCGCATCTTGCTGCGCGATCCCTCCGCGAACCTCATGGGCGTGCAGTCCGCCGGGATGGGCCAGGTGCGGGGCAACGGCGTGCTCTCGCTGACCGAGTACCGCCTGCACTTCCTCATGTGGCTGCCGCGGCGGGAGGTCGTCATCCCGCTGTCGCGTGTCACTGGCATCGAGACGCCGGAGGAGTTCATGGGGAAGAGCAAGCACAGGCCGCTGCTGCAGGTGAACTTCACCGGCGAGGAGGGGCACCCGGACGCCGCGGCGTGGGCGGTGCGGAAGCTGCCGGTGTGGCGGGAGAGGATCGAGCAGCTGTTGGAACGGTAGAGCGGGCCGGGCGCGGCCTCAGCCGCCCGTCTGTCGCTCGGCATCGGGAGCCCCGGTGGGGACGCGGAGTGTGACGGTGGTGCCCTCGCCGGGTGTGCTGTGGATATCGCAGCGCCCGCCCATAAGCTCGACGCGGGCTGAGACGCTGCTGAGGCCGAATGCCTCGCCTGTGGAGGCGGCTTCCAGCGCCGCGGAGGGCTCAAAGCCCGCGCCCTCGTCGGTCACGTCGATGCGGACCTGCCCGTCCTCAGGCCGCATCTGCACCGTCGCGCTGCCGACCCCGGCGTGCTTCACCACGTTGAACAGCAGCTCTCGCACGGAGCGGAAGACGAGCTGGGCAAGGCTGTGGTCGGAGATGTCGGTGCCCGGCTCAGCCAGGATCTCGACCTCCAGTCCGTAACGATCCCGCATCTGGTCGGCGAGCCAGTCGAGGGCTGCGGCGAGGCCGCGGTCGCGGACGATTGCGGGGCTGAACTCCACGGAGAGGGTGCGGCATGTACTGATGGCCTCGTCGAGAAGGGCGTCGGCCTCCTTCAGCGGCGCCGTTACCGCCTCGTCGGACGCCTGTGCGGCGAGCTTGAGTTGCAGGCGTGAGCCGGCCAGGGCCTGCTGAAGCTCGTCGTGGAGAACGGCGGCCACGCGCTCTCGCTCCCTCTGCTCGGCCTCACTGAGCTCCCGGCTGAGTGCGCGAAGCTGGTCGGTACGCGCGGCCACGCGCTGCTCCAAGGTCTCGTTGAGGGCGCGCAGCTCGGCCTGGGAG
>JBNGDZ010000007.1:6061-29388 GCA_049975765.1 Armatimonadota bacterium | reverse complement strand
GTACGCGGTGGCCTATCAGATGCAGGCGGGCGCGCACCTGATGATGGATGAGCCGGAGAAGGCCCTGGTGTCGCTGGAGCGAGCGCTGGAGATCAACCCCGAGTTCGCCATGGCGTGGCACATGCGCGGATACGTGAAGCTGGTGCTGGATGACCGGGACCAGGCGCTGGAGGACTTCACGCGCGCCATCGAGTGCGACCCGGGCCTGGCGCAGGCCTACGTGAACCGAGGGGCCGTCCTCACCATGCGCGAGCAGTACGAGAAGGCCCTCCAGGACCTGAGGCGAAGCGTGGAGCTGGACCCGTACAGCGCCATGGCGTGGCTCAACCTGGGGAATGTACACAGCGAGCTCGGCAGCACCGAGGACGCCCGGAAGGCCTACCAGCGGGCCGTGGAGCTGGACCCGGAGGGTAAGAGCGGCCAGGCGGCCCAAAAGCGCCTGGAGGAGCTATCGACGGACACGGATGACTGACGGCACCAGCGCGACAGGAGAGAGCCACACGGCCAGGGCCAATATCGAGCAGGAGCACTGATACCATGGCCAGCAAGACCGTCAAGGAGCTTGAGGTCGGCGACCGCGTCGTCGGCACCTACGCCGCCCGCAACAAGTCCCTGGCGAGCTTCCGCAGCAAGCCGGGCCAGTACCTGTCGCTGACGCTGGCGGACGCCACGGGGGAGATCCCCGCCCGGATGTGGGACAACGCCGAGGAGGCCGCCGGATTGTTCGGCGCCGGAGACGCCGTCACTGTCCGCGGCGTGGTGGAGGAGTACCGTGGGCAGAAGCAGCTCGTCATCGAGCGCCTGAAGAAGGCTGACGTGGATGAGCTGGACCGCGCCGATCTGGTGCCGTCGAGCTCGCGGGACATCGAGGACCTCCGCGAGCGACTGCTGGAGGCCGCCGAGAGCGTACGCGAGCCGCACCTGCGAGCGCTGATTGACAGCTTCTTCTGCGACGAGGAGTTCCTGGAGTGCTTCTGCCGCGCCCCCGGCGCCAAGAGCCTCCACCACTCGCACATCGGGGGACTGCTCGAGCACACCGTGGGCGTGATCGAGGTGCTGGAGACCGTGGCGCGAGTGCATCCCGAGCTGGACCGCGACATCCTCATGGCCGGGGCCCTGCTGCATGACATCGGGAAGGTCACGGAGCTTGAGTGCGGCACCTCAATCGAGTACACTGACCAGGGCCGGCTGGTCGGACACACCGTGCTCACCGACCGCATGGTGAACCGGGCCATCGACGCGATCGACGGCTTCCCCGAGGACCTGGCCAACCGCCTCACCCATCTGCTGCTGTCGCATCACGGGCAGCGGGAGTACGGTGCCCCGGTGCTGCCCATGACCGCGGAGGCCTGTGCCCTGCATTACGCTGATAACCTGGACGCGCACGTGCAGTACTTCAACCAGGTGGTCCGCGACGGCCGCAGCGCCGGCACCCAGTGGTCGGACTACCAGCGCCTCTTCGAGCGGTACATCTACGTGGGCTCGGACTCCGCGGCTCCCGGCTCGCAGCTTCCTCCGCAGCCGGCCGAGCCGCCGTCCCGGCGGCCAGCCGACCAGTCCCGATCACGCGATGACAGCGGAGGGCGGCCCGGCAGCCTGTTCGACGAGTAAGGGGGAGAACTTGCGCCGAGGGGGAATCAAGGAAGTGTCGGGGCTCCCCGCTGGTCGGGTGCCTCGCATCCGGTGGCGCCGACTGTGGCGCCGGCCGGGAATCCAACGACCGGACAGATCTGTTCTGAACAATGCAGGTGGGGCAGCGTCTACGAATGGCGAGAGGCAACGAACTCACTCAGGAGGCCGTGGAGCAGCTCGTCGAGCGGGCTAAGACCGGCGACCGCCGGGCCTTCGGCCGACTGGTGGATGAGTACAAGGACAAGATATACAATTACGTCGCGCGGATGCTCAATGATCCGTATGAGGCGGAGGACGTGACGCAGGAGGCATTCCTGCGAGCCTTCCGGTCCCTCCCGCGCTTCCGCGGCGCTTCCAGCTTCCACACCTGGCTCTACCGCATCGCCAGCAACCTGGCGATCGACGTGGTGCGGCGGCGAAAGCGCCAGGAGCCGACCTTCTCGCTGGACGAGCCGCTGGAGGGCGACGACGGGGAGTACGAGCGAGAGATCGCCGATGAGACCGGGGGGCCGGAGGAAGCCAGCACCACCCGCGAGACGCGGGTGGCTGTGCGCCGGGCGATCATGGACCTTCCCGAGAAGCTGCGGGACGTCATGATCCTCTACGAGCTTCAGGGAGAGACCTATGAGGACATCGCCCAGATCCTGGACGTGCCGCTGGGAACGGTGAAGAGCAGACTATTCAACGCCCGAAACCGCCTCAAGGAGGACCTGGAGGAGCTGGTGGCGGCGGGCGAGATCGAGGTTGAGCGGTAGCCGGAGCAGTGCGGCCGACGGCACGCGCTTCCCATAGCCAACAAGGCGGCGGGACGGTCCGCCGATGGTGACGACGAGACGTCTGACGCGCATGTCAGTGTGGGGAGCTGGAGGTCGAGATCTATGACGTGCAAGCAGGTGCGCGCGGCGCTGGTCGCGTGCTGGGGAACCACCGACGAGCTCGCGACCGAGGTGCTGGAGCACCTGGAGGTGTGTGAGGAGTGCCGCCGGCAGGCGCTGCTGTTTCGAGAGACCCGTGCGATGGTCCAGTCATTGCCGCGCCTGCGAGCGCCGAGCGGACTCACTCAAGCGGTGCTGGCCGGGATCGAGCGGGAGGCCGCAGGCCGCAGTTGGGCCCAGCGGCTCTTCCAGACGCTGATTCCCTCCAGGCAATCATCCTGGGCGCGGGTGGCGGCGGTCGCTGCGGCTTTGGCGCTGGCGGTGGGAGGCGGCGTGTGGTACGCGCAGGACGACCGGCCGACGCGCACGGCGGCGCTGGGCAGTGACTCGCCCGTCGCCACGTCGGCGGCGCATCTGGCGGGCTCTGGTGAGCTAGACCAGCTCATGCTGGAGCATCAGACGCTGGAGATGACGCAACCGCTGGCGGATGACGCAGGCGTCAGCCTCGTCGTCTACACCGCCCGATAGGCAACCGAAGTGAAGAGGCCATCCCCTGCAATGAGCAGACTGCAAAGGCTGGCGGTCGTCGCTGTCACCGTGGCGGCCGGCTGCATCGTTCTGGCGCAGACCGACATCGACCCCCTGGAGATCCTCCGCAGATCCATCGCCGCCCGCACCTCCGTCGACTACTCCGGCGTACGCACCGTGGTCGTATTCGAGAACGGCCGCAAGGTGCACGGGGTGCAGCAGCGGATTCACTGCGACGCCCCCGACAAGCTCCACATCGTCGTGGTCGCGCCGGAGGAGCAGGCCGGCAGGTTGTGCATCACCAACGGCCGCGTGCGTTGGGACTACGATCCCGACACCGGCCGGGCCGTCCAGACCCACGTGCCGCACGCCAAGCTGGTGACCCAGCAGCGGCTGCGGGAGATGGAGCGCCTCGGACAGCGCATGAAGCTGCAGTACGTGGGCACCGAGAGCATCGTGGGGCGACCGGTGCATGTGGTAAAGGTCTACACCCGCGAGGGTCTGCCGCTGAAGAAGACCTGGGTCGACATGGAGCGCTTTCTTCCCCTCAAGACCCAGCGCTTTGACTCCCACGGTCAGGTCCGCTCCTCAGCCTACTACACCAGCATCGACCTCACCCCCAGCTTCCCGCCCGGCCTCTTCGACTTCACCCCACCTCCCGACGCCAAGGTGGTGCAGGTGCCCAGTCCGGGGGATCGCATGCCGCTCGCCAAGGCCCAGCAGCGCGTAGGCTTCCAGGCCGCCCTCCCGACCTACCTGCCGCCTGGCTACCACTTCCAGAGGGACAGCGCGGCGGTGCTGGAGATCGGTGGCCGCAAGGCCCTCTGGCTGTCATTCACCAATGGGGCGGACACCTTCAGCCTCTTCCAGCGTCCCGGCAGCGGACCGGCGACCCCCCTCCATCAAGGCCGATCCATCACCTGGGAGGACGGCGGCTTCCGCTTCATTCTCATGGGAACGCTCTCCGATGAAGAGATGCGCCGCGTACGGGCCAGTATTCGGCCCTGAGACTGCATCCGGAGGGCGGGGAAAGAGAAGTGAAAAAAGCTCCCGCAAACGCTAAAGTTCTCCGGCGACCTGCCGATAGCCTCATGCGAGGGATGCGATTAGGCGACGCGCATGTGTGGGAGGAGAGGTAATGAAGATCGATCCCAGCAGGCTTCACAGCATCGGTCGCGGCACCGTGGGGCGAGTGGGGGCCAATGAGAGCGTCGAGGGCGCGCGTCCGGTCCACGAGGTGGGTGCGAGTTCGGGCAGCCGGGGGGTGGACCAGCTCGCGCTCAGCCAACGTGCCGAGGAGATCAAGGCGGCCAGAGCCGCACTGGCTGAGGCGCCGGCGGTTCGCGCCGACCGCGTGGCGCAACTGAAGGCCCAGGTGCAGGCGGGGACCTACAAGGTCGATCCGAATAGGGTGGCCGAGCGGATACTCAACCCGCGTATCTGAGCGCACCTCGGTTCACCTGGCCGGCCGCGCGCTGACCCCCGCGCGGCCGGCATACGTGTTAACGCCAGCCCCAAGCTGCAGGGGGCAGGCTCCACGCCGGCGCCTACGGACTAAGAGCGGCCGCCAGCAGTCAGACACCGCCGGGAATGAACCGCGTGCCCGTGGCTCAGCACATCTCCCCCGGAGCCTTCGGGTGCGGCTGGCCGGGCGGGCCGAAGTCCTCGCGGGCCTGCAGCATAGCGAAGTAGTTCTCCATCGGCACCCCCTCGAAGATGCAGTTGCTGGTGCAGAAGACGTATGCGCCGTTATCGACCCCACCGTGCTCGAGGCAGTAGAGCGAGCTCTCCCGCACCTCCTGCGGGGTTCCGGCGTGCACCAGCGCGCAGTTGACGTTCCCCATCAGGCACAGGTCCGGGCCGACCAGGCGCCGCACCTCGCGGATGTCCACCCCCGCCATGGGGTCGAGGGAGTGCAGCGCGTCGATGCCCGTGCCGACGAGCTGATCGAGGACGGGCATGATGTCCCCGTCGGTGTGCTTGGCTGCGTAGAGCCCCAACTCCTGAAAGCCCTCCACCTGCCGCGCCAGGAAGGGCGTCACGAACTCCGCGAACATGCCCGGCGACAGCCACGGCCCGTCGTTAAAGCAGTAGTCGGCGCACATGAGGATCACCTCGACGCCGGCGTCGGCGAAGATCCGCGCGCGCTCGATGGCCTCATCCACGCGCCGCTCGCGGGCGTCAAGCTCCTCCTGACGGTGGTCGAAGAGCCTGACGGCGGCATCGAGCATCTGGCTGCCGCTGGGGATGGCGACGGTGCCGTCGATGGTGGCCGAGAGCATCAGCCGGTCGCCGGCATGCTCCCGGAAGTGGTCGAAGCTGCGAAGCTGGTCCTCGAGCTGCAGCGACCAGAAGCCGGTGCAGATGGCCCAGTCGAGCCGCTCGTAGACCTCCGCCCACATCCGTGCGTTCTCACGGAGCATGCGCTGGCGCCGGGCGCCCTCGACACCCTCCAGGTCGGCCGCCTCCAGCCGCTTGCGGCCCACCAGCGCCTCACAGCGCTTGAACACCAGCTCGAAGTGCGGCGGCAGCCCATCCGGCCGCCCGCCCTCCAGCGCGATCTTCATGCTCTCTCTGGGCGTCATCTGTGCGCCTCCGCTCGAGCTCCTCAGTGGGGCGGGGCACTTCGCCTATCTCGCCCGGACAACCTGCCGGGGTACGAGGAACAACGCCCCGACGCGCGGAAGATACGGGCGTGCTGACAGAACTGAGGAGGTGGGCGCACGGTGCATCTGGTTGATGTCGAACGCTGCGAGGTGGCTGCCGTGGAGACCGAGGGCGCCGAGGGCGTGACCATCCAGTGGCTGCTGGATGAGGCCGGCTGTGGAGCCCCCAACTTCGCGATGCGCCGGTTCGTGGTGCAGCCTGGCGGCTACACGCCCCGCCATACCCACGACTGGGAGCACGAGGTCTACGTTGTCCGCGGGGCGGGTGAGGTCGTTCACAGCCAGGGCGTCTCATGCGTCGCACCAGATACGGCCATCTTCATCGAGCCGGGCGAGGTGCATCAGTTCCGCAACACCGGGGTGGAGCCGCTGGAGTTCCTCTGCCTGGTGCCCAACGGTCCGGCAACGCAGCACTGACCCGAGACGGCCGTCAGCTATCAGCCGTCAGCTATCAGCCGTCAGCTATCAGCGGTCAGCAAACGGCAACAACCTACGGCAACGGAACACGGCTCAACGGCGGGCGCAGCGAAGACCTTTGGTCCGCACGCCAAGAGTGGCTTGCGCGCGCCAAGTCGGTCGGTCAGCTATCGGCGGTCTTCGTCGTAGCTTGCTGCTCCCAGCGCCCAGTAGCGACTGACCGCGCAGGTTCCACCCCGGCCCACGTCTGTTGATTGCGCGAAATCCCAAACGGCAGGGCCGGGGCCCCACCGGCCCCCGAAGCCCAGGTGGCGAAGCGCCGGCAGCATCTGCGGGTGCCCTGACCCCGAGACGACGCCCATGGCGCCGGCGCCAACTTTTTTCATGAGGTCAGGAAGGTGCCGGGACCTCGTACGGAGAATATACTTAAACAATAGGTACAGAAGTGGAATGAAGAGGGTACAGACGACTGACAGTGAAATGTATTGTCTGCGTGTTAGAGTTGTCCCGGGAGTCTCCTCTGAAAAGACAGTCGGGCTTAAGGCATTCCCTGAGCATGGCTGCATCAGCCAGCAAACGTAGCTGGTCGCGATCTGATACAAGGAGGCAGGCAGGATGATCAGGCGACGAGGGTTCACTCTCATTGAGCTGCTGGTGGTGATAGCGATCATCGCCATCCTGGCAGCGATTCTCTTCCCCGTCTTCTCGAGAGCGCGAGAGAAGGCACGGCAGTCGTCATGTCTGAGCAACGTCAAGCAGATCACCCTCGGATGTAAGATGTATGTCCAGGACTACGATGAGTTCTTCCCCTTCGCACTGGCCTCCATCACGGAGAGGCAAGTGGGGACCTACTTCGCGAAGTACTACTACGGCGACGAGACCAGAACCTACTACCCCATCTGGGTGGACGTGATCATGCCCTATGTGATGAACGAGCAGCTCTTCCGGTGCCCCAGCCGAGCTAGCGACTGGATCGGCTACGGGTACAACGTCTACCTCGGTTACGTGGGCGGCATGCCCACCCGCTCGGGTCCGCTCTACGAGGGCGTGCCACTTGCGGATATTGAGAAGCCCGCCGAGCACGCCATGGTCATCGACCACCAGGACGGCTACTGGCCGTCGTACGGTGCGGATTATCCACGGTGGGCATGGTACCGCGCGTGGCCAAGCCTGACGCACCCCACCGATGCGACCTGGGAGCCGCCGCACAATGAGGGCGCGAATGTGGGCTGCGTGGACGGGCACGCCAAGTGGTACAGGCAGGAGCAGTTCATGTGGAGCCGATACGGAGGCCGGCTGAACTGGCATTACGACGATGACTGAGTCAGTGGAGCCGGCTGAGGGGGATCGGCTTCCGACGTAAGCAGATTGGCGTTCACATGCACCATCCCTGAGGAGGGATCTATGAGGCGACGAGGGTTCACGCTCATTGAGCTGCTGGTGGTGATAGCCATCATCGCCATCCTGGCGGCGATTCTCTTCCCCGTCTTCGCACGGGCGCGAGAGAAGGCACGACAGGCGAGCTGTACCTCCAACGTGAAGCAGATCGTATTGGGCAACCTGATGTACGCCCAGGACTACGATGAGAAGGGCGTATGGGGCAGCGGCTACACCGCCGACTCGGGGGGACGGCTGAACTGGCAGTACTACATCCAGCCCTACATCAAGAACTGGGACGTCTTCCAGTGCCCTTCGTGGGGCTACGAGTTCACCTACCACACCTACCCCATTCGCCGCGGGTACTCGGAGCCGGCTCCGGGCAACACCCCGATGGCGAATATCAGGAAGCCGGCCCAGACGACCATGATGGGCGACGGCGTGCACCCCGCAGTGGAGTACCCCCGGGGAATATGCCCCAGGGTGTGCGGGGCGTGGGAGAGCGAGTGGAGGTCGGGCTGGTGCGCCAGAAGCGGAATCCCGGAGGACGATGATGACTGGGTGCATAACGGCGGTGACGTGATCGGCTTCTGGGACGGACACGCCAAGTGGTACCCCTGGCGGAAGTTGCAGCAGGCACACTACTTCTATGCCTGGAAGAGAGGGTACCTCGGGTCCCAGCCGGACCCCGGGATCTACTTCTACCCTTACTACCCTTGAAGCGCTGAGGGCATGAGCTGAGAGGGTGGCAGGTCGTCATGGCGTCGAGGTAGCCCGGCCGGCGCTGATCACAGCCGGGAGCAGCGGACGAGGCGGGCCGCATCTGCGGCCCGCCTCCTGCTTTGTGGCGGCCGACGGAGGTGTCTGACCCAGAGCAGCGCGAATACCGGGTTGCGCTGACTGCATCCAGAGCCACCGCCGACCGTGGAGGGATCGCGACCCATGCGACGAGACGCCCTGTGCCTGGTCACCGCCGCGCTTCTGAGCGCCGTTGCGGCGTGCGCCCAGCCCCACCCGGGCCCCGCCGAGCCCGACATCCCCTTCGACGATCTGGAGCAGTGGCAGGCCCAGCCCGGCTGGCTGAGCGAGACGGCCGCCGACTACGAGCTTGCGGTGAGCGACGGTGTCGGGGTCTTCACCGTCGCTTCGCCATCCGCCGGCATGAAGTGGCAGTACGCGCCGCGGAGGCGCATGAGCCCGGTCTTCGGCGCGCTGGTGGTCCGCTACCGCGCCACCGGCTATGACACCGACCATGGCGACTACACGGTCTGGCTCAGCGGCGCGACCGGCGGGCGCTCGATCGTGACGCCCTCCGACATCAGGCCCGACGGTCAGTGGCACACGCTGGCGGTGGATCTGTCAGAGGCGCCCTTCGAGGAGGCCGTCAGCTTCGTTGCCGTGGCCGTCTACGCAGGCGAGGGCGGCCCCGCGCGGCTGGAGATCGACCACATCGACCTCGCCTCCGCGCCCCCTCAGGACGCGGAGATCAAGACCGTCCGGGGGCCGGAGCCACGAACCATCCCCCTTCCTCTCGTCGAACGCGCAGGTGACCTGGAGCCGCATCACGACTGGCTGAGCGAGGACGCCGATGACGGCCACTTCGCGGCTGTCGCGGAGGGCCAGGTCCTCCGCCTGACGGTGGACCAGCCCGCGCGCGGCATGAAGTGGTCGCTGGCGCTCGACCCGCCGCTGGAGCGGGAGGAGATCCGCTTCGCCACGCTGCGCTATCGGGCGCGCTCGGTGCAGCTGCACCACGACTACGCCATCTGGTTCGGCAGCGAGGCCGGCGGCATGCCCCAGCAGTCCGAGCGCCTGCTCAACATGCCGGAGCTGATCGACGACGGTCGCTGGCACACCGAGACGCTGCGCCTGACCGAGACCTTCCCCATCGCGGAGGTGGCGCTGCAACTGCGCGCGGATGCCCCGGACGCGGTGTTCGAGATCGAGCGCCTGGTCCTCAGCAGCCGCCGGCCGAAGCTGGCTCCGGGCGAGCTCGTGGAGCTGTCGGACGGCTGGGAGGCCGCCAGGCTGGGCCAGGGCGACTTCGCCACGGTCGATCTCAGCGCCCTCGCCAACGCCCGCGCACAGCAGCGGCTCGGCTTCTGGGGTCTGAGCTCGTGGCTGGAGCCGGGCAGGGTGACGGCGGAGGGCGTCCCCTTCGCGCTGCCGGACACCGAGCGGGACATCGCCGTCACGCAGCTGGGGGACTTCGACGAGCTGGCGGTCCCACTGTCGGGCTCGGCGCGCGAGATCCTGCTGCTGATGTTCGCGAAGCTGCCTGAGCAGTACACCCTGGGCGTCAAGGACCCTCGGCCGCTGCGGTGGCTGAGCGAGCCGGAGGCCATGGTCTTCGACATCGTATACGCGGACGGCGGCACCGTCGCCGCCTACCCTCGCCGCGTCCCCGATGGCGCCTGGCGCGTCGGCCGGAAGCTCGGCGTCTACCAGCTTCCGGCCGATCCCGGGCGCGAGCTGGCCGGAGTGACGCTGCGGGAGCAGATGTGCACCGCCGAGTTCGCCATCGCCGCCGTCACTCTGAACACTTCGGGGGAGGCACTGCTTCCCCCGCCCGGGTTCCCGCAGTGGCAGGTGCGCGACGCCGCGGCCCCACCCCAGCCGCGCCAGGCGACCATCCAGGAGACCGGCGACGGCGCCCGGATCTCCGGCGAGTTCACCACTCTCCGCTTTCAGGGCGCCGCCGACGGCTCGGTGTGGCTGGACGAGATCGCCAGCGCGATCACCGGTGAGGCATGCGGCGGCGGCGATCTGCTGCGCATCGCCATCGACGACCGCGAGCTGGCGCTGCGGGACATGCAGTTCCAGGCGATGGACGCCCGGCCCGTCGGCCGGGGCGGGATGCCGGAGGGCAACGCCACCTTTGCGGCCCGGGACCTGCCCATAACGGCAACTCTGCGCGTGGCCTTCACCGACGCCGGCGAGCCGCTGCTGGGTCTGGAGCTGGAGAACACGGGACAGGAGGCCCTCCGCGCCACGGTGGACTTCCCGGCCCTCGGCCCGCTGCGGCTCAGCGACGAGCCGGACGATGACTGGTACCTGTTCCCGAAGAGCGGCGCCGTGCTCGCCAACCGTCCCGTGAGCCTCAGCACGCCACACGGCGGGATGCACAAGCTGCAGTTCATGGACCTCTACTCCGCCGCGACGGGCGGCGGCATCTACGCCATGACGCGCGACTTGCGCGGCGAGTACGGCTACTTCACGCTCACCAGGGGCTCCGAGGGCACTGAGATGAGCGTGCAGTACCGCTGGGTGGACCTGCCGCCGGGCGAGACGGTCTTTCTCCCCGACTGCGTGATCGCCGCGCACCCCGGCGACTGGCACGAGGCCCTGCACCGCTACCGGCGATGGGTGCACTCGTGGTATGAGCCGCCGGTTCCGCGCAAGCAGTGGTTCCGGGAGGTCTTCAACTTCCGCCAGCACCGGCTGCGCGGCGGACTGCTGGACTTCGAGACCACGCAGTACCGCTTCGACGAGATCATTCAGCGCGACCGGGAGGCCTTCGGCTGCCTGGACTACCTGCACATCTTCGACTGGAGCGAGACGCAGCGGTGGGGGCGGGTGGGCGATTACGACCCCTGGGAGGAGATCCCCGGCCCCGACGAGTTCCGCGCCGCGGTCGAGCGCGCGCAGGACGATGGCGTGCCGGTGGGGCTGTATCTGGAGGGCTACCTGATCAGCAAGCACTCCCGCGTGGGCCAGGCCCACGGCGCGGATTGGACGCTGCTCAACGCAGAGGGCGAGGAGTACGGCTACTTCTCCACCCCGGAGGCGCCCAACTGGTCGGTCTGCTCAGCGGTGGACGCATGGCAGGCCTACATGGAAAGCACCTATCACCGGGTCGCCCAGCAGACCGGCGCCATGGGGCTCTACATCGACGAGTTCGGCTTCGGCAGCCCCGGCATGCTGTGCTACAACGAGGCCCACGACCATCCCATCCCCATGCCGCCCATCCGCGGCGAGCGGGAGCTGACGCGCCGCGTGCGCCAGGCCCTTCCTCCCGACCGCGTGCTCTACACCGAGGAGGCGCCTGACCCCGTGACCTGCCAGTACCAGGACGGCGCCTTCTGCCACTCCGCCATCAGGTCGCCAGAGGAGCTGGCGCCGTCGCACCTGGAGCTGTTGCGCTTCGTGCTCCCCGACTTCAAGATCCTGCAGCTCAACTTCCACTTGCCCATGCTCGACGGCAACTGGAACTGCGTGAAGCGCCCGTTCTTCAACGGAGACGGCTGGTGGCTGCAGGGTAACCCCTACGCGTCCTACGATGATGCCGCCCGCGCCTGCCTGCGCCGGTGCTTCGCGGTGTGCCACGAATACGTGGACTGCTTCACCACCATGGACCCTGAGCCGCTGGTGGAGACGCTGCAGCCGGGGCTGTTCGCGAATCGCTTCCCGGGCGAGGGCCGGACGCTGTGGACTCTCTACAACGCGGCCTACGTGAGCGTGGACGGCCCCGTCATCGCGGTGGAGCATCTCCCCGGAGCGCGCTACTATGATGCGTGGAACCAGCGGGAGCTGCAGGCGGAGATCGCCGACGGCATGGCGACCCTCTCCACGCGCGTGGATCCGCACGACCTCGGCTGCGTGGTGCAACTCACCCAGGAGTGAAACCGGCACTGACGAGTCGGGAGCAGACCATGACCAGACCTATGGCCGTGCTGTGGCTCGTCCTCACCCTGGCGGGGGCCACCTGCCAGGCGGGGAGCGACGTCTCGGTCTCCGAGCTGCTCCTCGAGCCGGCGACTGTGCTGCAGGGCGAGCCGCTGTCCATCACCTACACGCTGACCGCTCGCGGCGAGGACGTCTCGGCCACAGCCTTCGTGCTGCCCGCGACAGTGAGTGCTCCACCTGACAACTGGAACGAGGTCGGGCTCAGGGTCACGCCCTCGTATCAGATCATCCACCAGGAGATGGCGGGCGAGGACGTCCGTTGCGAGTGTCGGGTGCCGGGACGGGCCACGGCAGAGCTGCCCCCGGGCCGCTACCGCGCGTTCGTGGCCGTCGCGGGCGCCGGCACCGGCTGGCAGATCCTCACGCTGGGGGAGTTCGACGTGGCGGACGCGGTGACCATCGACATGCCCGCCCGATCCGGGCGGCCAATGGTGGCAGTCCTGGCCGATGAGCTGCCGGTCGCCGGCACGGCCTCAGACCCGGCTCGGGTCGCGCGGCTCGCTGAGGACGTCGGATGCACGGCGCGTCTGATCGGCGGCGACGAGCTCACTGACCAGTCGGTGTTCAGCCGCGAGAGCTTCGACCTGCTGGTGCTTCCGTGTGGCGGCTGCATGCCGGGGGAGGCGACCAGCGCGGTCGGCGACTTCCTCCGCCACGCCGGAGCGCTGATCACGATCGGTGGCGCCCCGCTCGGCAACCCGGTGGGGGCCGCAACGGTCTCGCGCGAGGCCGCCACCCCCCTGACCATCGCTGACATGGATGGCGACGCCCCGCTGGCGGACCTCGATACCGTGACCGGCCCCGGCTCCGATGGCGAGCTGCGCGTCGTCAGAGGCGGAGCCGCGGGCACGAGGCACGCCCTCGGCGTCACCGCCAGCGACCTCCGGGACTGGTTCTACGTCCACATCCCCCTGGAGGGCAGGCTGCGCGAGACCGACGTCTGGCTGGAGTTCTACGCGCGCGGCGACCGGCGCACTGACCGGCTGTGCCTGGAGCTGGTCGAGCGCGATGAGAGCAGGTGGAAGTACTTCGTGGAGCTGACGCCCCGGTGGCGGGCATACTCGGTGCGTATGCTGGACTTCGCCGCCTACGTCGCCCCGGGGCGCGAGCAGGTGCGCCCCCGGGATGTCGTTTCACTCAAGCTCGGCTTCTACCGCGCCCTCTACGGAAGCTCCCACCCCCGGACCCTCTACGTGGACGAGATCAGCGCCTCCCCGGCGCCCCATCACGCCGTGGACTCCCGCCACGAGCATCTGGATCGCTGGCGCCGGGAGTACAGGCGCCTGGGCGCCGTCGCGCGGCTCGATGCGCTGGGGCTGTTCCGCGACGCCTCTCACCTGCGCGACGCTTCGGGGCTGGTCGCGGCCGATGAGCAGCTCATCTTCCCGCAGGCAGCGACCATCGCAGGGCCGGTGGATGGATGGGCGATGACCCCCCGCACCGTCAGGTCGGTGCCGGGCGATTGGGGTGCTGCGGCCGACGAGACCGCGCGCTACGTTCCGCTGCTGCGGGCCTGTGCGGAGGACGGAACCGCGCTGGGGGACGTCGGAGGCATGGCGATCTTCCACCACGGAGAGTACCGCGGAGCGTGCATCGCATGGCTCGGGGTTACCTCCCACGATCTCCTCGATCCGCGGCGCCCGGCGCTGACCACCGGCTTCCGCCATCTGGTGCGCACGCTGACCTCGTCGGCGTGGCTTTGCAGCCCCCGACCGGAGTTCTCCCCGAGTGATGATGGCATCGCCCAGAGGTGGCGGGTCAGGGTGCTGAGCCGCGGCCCTCGCTCCGGCAGCGCCACGGTCGCGCTGCAGGCCGCGTCGGGAGAGGGGTCCACCAGTACGTCGGTCAGGCTGGAGCCGGGACGGATCACCAGCGTGGAGCTGACCGCCCCGCCGTCCAAGCCCGACCTCTCGCGCTTCGGTGGCACTCTGGAGCTGCGCGACGCAGGCGGTGCCATTGACCGCCTGCCGGCGGTCGCCGACACCGGGGCTGCGCTGAAGGCCGTGGGCCGATGGCTGATAGCGAATCAGACCGAGGCCGGGAACTACTCCAGCATCTTCTACGGGGACATCTACGGCGCCAGGGCCCTGCGCGTGCTCAGCGAGTTGACAGGCGATGAGCGCTACCGGCGCTCGGCTCTGAGGGCGGCTGACATGATGGCGCGCGAGCAGCGGCCCGACGGCGGCTGGTGGGTCGGCTACGGCCCGCCGCGCGAGCTGGTGTTCGTCGCCGACGACGGGTGCATCGCCCTGGGGCTGGTGCAGCTCGCGCCCTACTGCCGGCCGGCTCGGCGGCGAGCCTACCTCGACGCGGCCCGCAGGTTCATCGACTTCCGCGAGGGCTTCCGCATCACGGAGGAGGTCGCGAGGCAGCTCGAAGCCCGGTACGGGGAAAACCACCCAGGGGTGTTGCGAGGCGGTCTTGGCATCGGCTACGTTCTGCGCGACTACTTCAGCGACGGTGAGCCCTTCGACGAGCCGGTCAGGGAACAACGACAGAAGGTGTGGACGCTGCACTGCAGCCTGGCCTTCCTCGGCGGGCTCTGTGCGCTGGGCGAGGGGCCCCGGGCCTGCGAGCTGGCCGTGCAGGACACCCGCTGGTTCCTGGAGCGAATCGACGAGGGCAGGGACTCGGTCACCAGCGGCTACGCGAACGAGGCGGCGGTCTGGATGTTCGATACGGTCCCCGACCGCGATCTGCGGCCGCGTCTGCGGCAGCACCTGGAGGAGGACTTCCTGGAGTTCATTCGCACTGCCGAGCCGGGCTGGTGGCTGGGAAGCGGCGGTCGCAAGGCTCTGATGCTGCCAGGCCTGGTCTATTGCACCCGCGAACTCGATCACGGCTCCGCGAGCCGTGCCGCACTGGCGCGGGCCCTGTGGGGGATAGCGTGTCCGGCGTCCCCGACCTCGCTGCAGCGGCTCCTGGCGCGCCATTCGCGGACGGATTCGGGGTCGGTCGTGATGTACGCCACCTTCTCCGCGACGGGGCTCGCGGAGCTGCTGAAGCCGCGCTCGACGCTGCTGCCGAGCCAGTACGCGGCGCAGTGACGACCTCTACTCGTTAGCAAGCCGACGGCGCGAGACCACGGATCAACCGGCGCATCTGAGGGATACAGAGGAGGAGGACCATGATTCCACGGCTGGTCGCGGTCGCACTCGGGCTGCTCGTGGCGGCATGCATGATCCAGCACAGTGGCGCCCAGCAGGGCGAGCCGGCGCAGGCGGGGGGCGAGGAGGTCACCATGGCGAAGGCCGACTTCCATCCCTTTGTCGGCGGATGCGGGGGCGTGTACCTCCTGGCCGAGCCCGGTGAGCTTGTGGTGGAGGTGGCGAAGCGCGACCGCAATCAGCGAGAGCGCACCACCGAACTTCGCGCGATACTCGCCGGACCCGACCGCCAGGTGCTCCAGGAGGCCTTCATCCCTGACGACGGGCGACCCGCCGGCAGTGGGCTGGGTCCGCCCCGGACCACCAGGCTCACCGCCCGGGTGGACCGGCCCGGCATCTACGCGCTGAACATCACGGTGTCGCAGGACCGCTACGGGCAGCACATGGTCTGGGGCTTCCGCACTAACTGCCCCCGCTACCTTGTGGAGACCGCCCGAGGGCACAGGGACGAGCGTCACCGGGAGCCGATCGTCCTCGAGAGCCCGGACAGGCCCGGGGTGATCTGCTTCCACCCTCGGCAGGGCGAGTTCGGCATTGAGCTGACCGGCCTCCCCGCCGGCTCAGAGCCCGTCACAGTGCACGACAGCGACGGCGAGCGGCTGGCAGTCCTGGACGTGCACGAGGATGGTACCGCAACGTGGACGGCCCCCGTAGCGCAGCACCGCGACGCTATCCCATGGGAGCTGCGTCTTCCCGCCGCGAAGGCGACCGTCAGCATCGGCGGCGTCACCCGGTGGGGCGATGCCGACCCCATCCAGGATGCGTGCTACTGGTCGCCGGATCCTCCGTCATGGTTCCCGTTCATCGAGAACCGCTGGCTGCTCACGCCCTACCACAGGAACATCTACGCCCGGACCGGCGCCGGGGGAGAGGTCGCGCTGCAGGTGCACAATAACGCCCTCCGCGAGCGCGAGTTCTCGCTCACAGTGGAGTTCCCGGACGGCGACTGGCCCGTGGAGCTTGAGCGGTCCGGCATCTCACTTGACGCGCGCCAGGCGGCGTCTGTGCCGGTCCGGTATCGTGCTCCTGCCGGACAGGGGCCCCACGTGTGTCACATCCGGGTCACGCCAGAGGACACGCCATCGGTCTCCACCTACTCGACAGTCACGGTCAGGCGGGGCCCGGCGCCGGCCAGCCGGCCGCTGGAGATGCCCATCCAACTGCGCCCCTACCAGCACGAGAACGCGCAGTTCGGCTACCTGCCCGACTATCCGGTGGACAACCAGCCGTACTTCGACCCGGCAAACCGGCCCTACGTCCGAACCGGCGGGGGCATCGCGACCTGGCGCGATGGGCGGTGGGCCGCGACCGAGGTGCAATCCGCGATCGGCTCGCGGCCGGAGGCGTTCGAGGGCAGCAGCGTGGGCCTCGCCTCAACCAAGATCGCCTTCGACCGCGACGGCGACCTCTACGTGCCGGCCGTGTGCGCGGGCAGCAACGCTCTGCTTCATTCGAGTGATGGCGGCAGGACCTTTGCGGCGTACGACCTGCCGGGCCCGAGGGGCACGATGGACATCGAGCAGTTCTCCGGCCACAATGTGCCGGAGGCCCCGCCGCCGTTGGTGCGCTTCCGGCGGACGGCCAGAGACCCCAACCTGCGCTGGCGCAGCCTCAACGATCTGGAGCTGTTCGTGCCGCGTAAGGTGGACGGTCGCATCGAGATCGGGGAGCCGATCCTGATCACCCGGCAGTGCATCGGGCTGTCCGCGCACTCCGGCATCCCATCATCGGTGGTGTCCCGCGGCTCAAAGGTGCACGTGGCCTGGGGCGAGGCCACCGACCCGGACAGCGACGTCCCCGGTGTGCCCACCTTCGTGGTCACCTACGATCGGGAGACGGGCGAGCTGGGCCAGCCCGCCCTGCTCGGCTACGGGCCCCCACCCAATGACGTGCACAACTCGCCGAGCATCACCATGGACAGCGAGGGCTACCTGCACGTGCTGATCGGCACCCACGGCAGGCCGTTCCAGCACTGCCGATCGCGGGCGCCGAACGACGCCGGCGCGGGGTGGACGGAGCCTGTGACCGCCGGCGAGGGCCTCAACCAGACCTACATCGGCCTCGTGTGCGGGGAGGACGACACGCTGCACGTGGTCTTCCGGCTGTGGCGGTCAGGGGAGCCATTCCCCAACAGCACCCACGCCACGCTCGCCTACCAGCGCAAGCGCCCCGGCCAGCCGTGGGAGGAGCCCAGGATCCTCGTGCGCGCGGCCTTCTCGGAGTACAGCATCTTCTACCATCGGCTGACGATCGATCGGACCGGTCGCCTGTTCATCTCCTATGACTACTGGTCCACGCACTGGTTCTATCGCAACGACCACTTCGGCGACCGGCGGGCGCTGCTGATGTCGCCCGACGGCGGCGACACCTGGAAGCTGGCCGAGACCCGAGACCTGGTTCGCTGACCCCCACCTGCGAAGAGGCAGCGGCGCTCCGCCGGTGCCGGCGGGACGTACGTCAGCCGCGCACCATGCTGGCGCACAGGGGTATCTCGAAGGTGTTCTCTCCGTCGATGGTGCGCGAGGGGAAGTACACCTCCTCAGCGGTCCGGCCATCGATGCGCAGGCCGTGATCGCCGGTGAGGATGATCGCGGTCTCGCCCTCCCGCCTCTCGATCCGGTCGATCTCGTAGCCGTGGCGGAAGCCGTTTCCATGCGTCACGATGAGCCAGATGCCCTGCAGCTCGTCGCCGACGGGGAGGTCCGCGCCGGTGATGAAGGCATCGTGGTCCGCTCCATCCGCTTTGCGTGTCGCCCCCGTGATTGTGCCTTCATAGGCGTCAGCGTCGGTGACAATCCCATCCTCGCCGGCCGTCAGCTCCCGGCCTTGGAACAGCCACATGGCGCTGACCTCCCCGTCAACCCGGCGAACCACGCCAAGCCGACCCCGGATGGTCACGTCACCGGCGGCGCGCCGGCTGAACGGGGCCTCGTCGAGTGTGCTGATGACCGTGTCGGTTATCGGGCCGCAGGTCACCTCCATGGCCACGCAGTCGTCATCCGCCGGCGACACCTCCAGCCTCGTGACAGCGTCGAGGAAGGGCTCGCCGCGGAAGGGCTCCTCCACTGCGGCGAAGAGGCTATGCAGCGGCGCCTCCCCGGTGCGCCGCGCCGCCAGATGCGGCATCCAGAAGTCGAGCACCCTCCGATTGTCTCCGCGTGTACCCTGCCCGGCGCGGCGGATCGAGGGAGTCTCGCCCAGATAGACCTCGGTCGGGGCCCCGCCCACGAAGTGCGTACGTATCCCCCGCTGCGGATCGTCGGCGTAGGTCAGGCTGATGTCGAAGCCGCCGTCTGCGGTCGCGTGCCGCACGTTGCGCCACAGATCGTAGGTCTCCGGCGGCTCCTCGCCTGCGAACTGTGGCCCCGCCTCGCCCATCTGCAGACTCGACCGGGCGGTCATGTCCTCGTCGGCGCTTCCGTGCAAAAGCCAGTCGTGCATCGAGCCACCGCGCGTGCGCGAGATGTCCACCACGTAGGCGTCCTCCTCGGACACCGGTATGAGGACAAGCAGCCTCCGGTACATCTCCATGCCCTCGACGTTGGAGTAGGCACGTCGCCCGTCAGCGGCGACGACGCTGACGGCCAGCTCCGAGGGAGTCATGGGCGCCGAAGGGAAGAACCACAGCAGATCCCCGTCAGACGGCCGGCCCTCCTGCTCCTGGCGGTCCACGGCCACGAGGTTATGGCTGATGGTGGATACAGCCCACCAGCGCATATTGGTCCACGTATAGCCGATGTCCGACACCATCTCGCGCTGCTTTGCGTACAGGGTGAGGTTGAGGGTGTCCCGGTGGCTGTGTCCGTAGGCGCCGGAGAAATGGAGCTGTGCCTGCATCTGGCTCGCGCCCTGCCCCCGGCCCAGGGACGCATGTCCGTAGCCGGGCAGTATCGTGGAGCCGGTGCGGGTGCGCGGCTGGGCCCGCTGCTGGTGGGCCCAGGTATCATGCACGGGCGTCGAGCAGCCATCCGGGAAGGCCACGACCGTGAAGGCGTGCTGCACCTTCGCCCAGAAGGGCAGGTCCGCCTCGGGATCAAGGTCGTCGAACCGGCTGCCATCGACCTCATCGACGTATCCCGGCGGGTCGGAGTAGCCCTCGACTACCGAGAACGCCCCGCGCAGGCCCCCGAGGGTCATGTAGTGATAGCTCGGGGACTCATGCCATGTGCCGTCGAAGAAGAAGCCCTCATCCAGGTTCTGCTTCATCCAGCCGAACGCGCGGTGCACCATGGCCGGGTCGCCGATGACCCGCCCGAGCATCGCCGCGCTTTTGATGTCGTAGCCGACAACGTTGCTCACGTGATAGGCGTTGACCTCCAGCGCCCGGTAGGTCTCGCGCAGAAAGTCCTCCTCCAGCCGGGCGCGCACATCGTAGCCGCGCTCCGCTGACAAAGCGTCGAACTGGTCGCTCTCATACACGAGGTCGTAGGCGAGAATGAGCCTTCTGGGGATCTCGTTGTGGAAGTTCCCCCAGCGCCCGGCATCCCAGGCGTACGGCGGCTCCTGGGAGTCGCAGAAGCGGATCCGCCGGAGGTTGCGGTTGTGCAGGGCCGGGTAGTGCGGATAGAGCTGCGCGGCCCGGTCGAGCACCAGCACCACTCGACGCGCGTACTCCGGCTCTCCGGTGGCCTGATAGGCCTCGCCAAGCGCCACACACTGGCCTGTCAGCCAGTTCCGCTTGTGCATCAAGAGGTGCCCGCTGAAAAAATGGCGGGCACCAGTCTCCTCATTGAGGTAATAGGAGTACTCGACCTCCTCGCCCAGCGCGTTCTCCCCGGCCATGGTATGCCGCTCCGGATAGCGCTCGTCCGGCGGCCGAATGACCTCCCCGCAGTGGCGGCATATGAGCTCGTCGGGCCGCTCGATGGTCCATGTGAAGATGTTGCTCCCCTGGGAGCCGCCGTAGCAGTTCGGACACTCGCAGAACTGTATGTAGGGCTTGTCGGGGAGATAGCTGAGCATCTCCTCCTCGCTCATGGACATCACGCGCTCGACCGCCTGCTCGTACTCCTGGACCCTGTCGGCGTCAACAGCGGTGTAGATCGGATGCTCTTCGGCCGCAGCCGCCGCGCAGAGTGCCAGCGACAGCGCCGCCGCGTACGCCGACCACGGCCATAGCGATATCAGCAGGTCGAGGGCATTCGCAGCACGCATCATCTATCACCCCTGGGGCCTGTATCGCGGCTTCCGTCCGCTCCAGATGAGCCGTGCCGGGTTCTTCTCGGCATGGCACCGTCCTCCTCCACGACACCACAGTCGCGAGTGCAGCGCCGCGGTCCACAGAGGGACCGGGAGCGCCAGCGGGAAAGAGACCGAGGTGCTGAGCTAGCATGACGCCATACCGGGGACCTGTAGCCCCATGGGACAGTCTCACTTGCCAGGAGGGACACCAGGAATGCGACTCGGCTGGCTCGGACTATCTCTGCCTGTGCTCGCCTCTGCATGCGGAGGTCTCGCTGGCGCCCAGTTGTTCGAAGAGCCGATAACGCCGTCGAAGTACCATCATCCAGAGTACGAGCAGCTCGGCTATGACCCCGCCTACTGCGCCGGCGGCGTTCCCTCGTTCGACGCACAGGGCCGGCCTTACATGGTGGTCTCGTATCCCTTCGCGCGTGCCGAGCCGCCGCAAACCACAGTGCCCGGCCACTTCGGGGACCTGATGTTTTTCCGCGGTGACGGTTGGCACTTCGCGGACCTGGAGAGCGTGGTGCGACGGGCGCTGGGCGATGACGGCGACGGGGGCGCGCTGGTGGGCTACTCCAAGCAGCCTGAGTTCATCGCCGCCACGGACGAGATGTTCCTCCTCGCTCAGTACCGTAAGGGCGACGGTCGGTACGCCCTCGTGCTCATCACCTCCCGCGATCGGGGCGAGAGCTTCGCGGTTCACCCCATCGAGGCCAACTACGAGACGCCCTACGACAGGATCGCCACGGAGCACCTGGCCGGGCACAACACCCTTCGCTGGCCGCTGCTGATAGCAATGAGCCGCCGTGGCGACGAGCCGGACGAGCGCGTCGTGGACTATCCCGGGACGCTGTACTACCACATCCTGAGCCAGGCTGACGGTCAGGTGCGGTCCGTCAAGAGCGGCATCCTGAGCCAGGCCGCCTCAAGGAATCCCATCGGGAGCATGTACGTCACGACGCAGATTCTGTCCACGCCTCAGCACAGCCACATCGCCTGGCACGAGACAGAGGTCGGGGTGGAACGGGGCGGCAACGAGACCTACCTCGCCACCTACGACCCGGCCGCGCGCAGGTGGTCCGAGAAGACCCTCGTGGGGCCATCGGCGGACGACCACGGCTTCCCGGCGGTGGCGATGGATTCGGAGGGCTACATCCACGTGCCCTGCGGCGCACACGCCAGCCAGGTGTACTACACCCGCTCCACGCAGCCCGATGACGCCTCGGCGTTCGAGCCGCTGGAGGCCGTCCCCGGCGCCGCCAGGGCAACCCACCTCTCCTTCCTCTGCGATCTGCAGGACCGGCTGCACCTGTTCTTTCGCGACAACATCGGCATGGGGCCCGACGGCACGCGCGGCGGGCTGAGCTACGTCACCCGCAACGGCGAGTGGTCACAGCCGCGCCGCGTCGCGAACAGCCCTCAGGAGGGCTACCTGCGCATGTGCAACCATCTGTCCATGGACCGGCGGGGGAGGCTCTTCCTCAACTACGGCTACTTCACGCTCGACTACCGCTCAGAGGGCGAGGTCGATCAGTGGTACTACCCCGTCCTGGCCCACTCGCAGGACCGGGGGGAGGGCTGGCGACTCGTGCCCGACGACTTCGGCCTTGCGCCGTGACTCAGCGGCGGAGCACTCGCGGCAGCGAACGGACGCCCGCCAGTCGGCGACGAGCACGCACGTAAAGCGGCGAGCGGGCTTGTGGGACCCCAGGCGGGGGGAGACCTGGGGTTCACAGAGCCCGCCCGCCGAACTCAAGTATACCACACCTGCCGACTTAAGAGTATAGGTAGGAGCAGATGAGTAGGAGCAGATGGGAGGCGAGCATGGGGCGGTGCAAACGACACACCCTATGGTTCGTGAGCGAGCGGGCCCGACGCTGGAGGACCACCGCGACGGGCGAGGAAGAGGCACGCAGCCTTGCTGGCCTGCCGGCCCTCGGGCTGATGCCGACACATATGCGAACGGGAGGACGCGAACATGGCGCGTGGGCATGTTGCGCTCATAGCCACGGGCTGCATCCTGGCAGCGATGGCCGCGGGCGCCTGCGAGGCGCAGGCCGTGGCGACTCTGCCCGGACGTGTGGAGGCGGTTTGGGATATGAGCAGGGCCTACCGGGAGACCACCGCCACGCGGGAGCGCATCTGCATCAACGGCCTCTGGCGCTGGCAGCCGATCGCCGAGAAGACGGATCAGGTGCCGCCCGGCGGATGGGGCTTTTTGAAGGTGCCGGGCCCGTGGCCGGGCACCAGCTTCTGGATGCACAGAGACTCCCAGACGCATCACCCACACCCGAGCTGGCAGGATCAGGACCTGGGCGCGGTCGATATGGCCTGGTATCAGCGGGAGATCACGATCCCGGCCGAGTGGGCCGGCCGGCGCATCTGCGTTTCCGTGGAGTACCTCAACTCCTACGCTGCGATATACATCGACGGCGCGAGCGTGGGCGAGGTCTACTTCCCGGGCGGCGAGGTTGAGATCACGGATGCCTGCCGACCGGGAAGCGCCCAGGTGCTGTCGCTCTACACCGTGGCGCTGCCCCTGAACGAGGAGATCATCTCCTACGCCGACGCCACCGGCGGCACGCGCTCGGCAGGCCGGGTCATTCGGCGAGGTCTGTGCGGCGACGTCTTTTTGGTCAGCACGCCCCCGGCGGCGCGCATCGACGACCCGCAGCTGCCGGCCTACGCGCTGTCGCTGGACGATCCTCCGGCCGCGCTGGCCTTCGCCCGGCTGCGGCCCGACGACCTGGGCTTCGACGGCCTGGCCCGCGAGGACATCGGTATCGAGGGTGTGC
>JBNGDZ010000007.1:0-6051 GCA_049975765.1 Armatimonadota bacterium | reverse complement strand
GCCCCCGGCGGCGCGCATCGACGACGTCGCGGTGGCCACGTCGGTGCGACAGTGGCAGATCACGGTGGACGCGGCCCTTGAGGACCTGCAGCCGGCGGCCGCCTACCGCCTGCGCGCGGTCATCACCGCCGGCGGCGAGACGGTCCGGGAGCTTGCGAGCGACCAGTTCAGCGCGGCTGACCTCGATGACGGCCGCTTCGCGTTCACCCAGCAGTGGCACCCCGACCGGCTCTGGGACCTGCACACGCCCCAGAACACCTACGACCTGCAGCTCTCGCTGCTGGGCGACGACGGCGCGGTCCTCGACACCTGCCGGCCGGTGCGCTTCGGCTTCCGGGAGCTGTGGATCGACGGGCGGGACTTCATCCTCAACGGCACGCGCCTCTACTGCTGCGCGGTGCCGCTGGACAACGCACAGATCGGCGCGACCGCAGCGTGCTACGAGGGGGCGAGAGAGAGCATGCTGCGCCAGAAGGCCCTGGGCGTCAACCTAATGTACACGCACAACTACGACTGCCTGCCGGGATCGCACCTCGGCTTCGACGAGATCCTTCGCGCGGCCGACGATGTGGGCATGCTCATCTCATTCTCGATGCCCCACGTGAAGGACTACGACTGGGACGCGCCCGATGCCGACGCCACCAACGGCTACGCGAAGCACGCCGAGTTCTACGTGCGGCAGGCCCGGAACCATCCCTCGGTCGTGATGTACTCGATGAACCACAACTACACCGGCTACTCGCAGGACATGAACCCGGATCTCATCGATGGGATCTACAACCCCTTCCCCGACCCCAGCGGCGAGTCCGACCTGCGCTTCGATAGCTCCGCCAGACTCGCGCGCCGGGGCGAGGCAATCGTCAGGGGGCTCGATCCCACGCGCGTGATCTACCACCACTCCTCGGGCAACAACGGCCAGCTCCACACCATCAACTGCTACCTCAACTTCGTCCCCATCCAGGAGCGCTCGGACTGGTTCGAGCACTGGGCCACCGAGGGCGTCAAGCCGGTCTTCCTGTGCGAGTACGGAGTCCCGATACGCATGAGCTGGACGATGCACCGGGGCTGGTACGAGGGCAGGCGCTACTGGACGAACGGGAAGCTCAAGTACCAGTTCTGCACCGCGGAGTGGGGCTCGCAGTTCCTGGGCGACCGCGCCTTTGAGCTCACCGAGCCCGAGAGGCAGGACCTGCGCTGGGAGGCACAGCAGTGGCGCGCCGGGGCCACCTGGTACCGGTGGGACTACCCCTTCCAGGTCAACAATACGCCCGCGCTGGGGGTGCCCAACATCGATGACGTGCAGGCCATGTACATCGCCGACAACTGGCGGGCCTTCAGGACCTGGGGCGTCTCGGCCATCAACCTCTGGGGCTACGGCAACAAGTGGAAGCTGCGGGAGGGTGTGGACGACGGCAGGCGGGACCTGGAGGTGGACTGGGAGAGCCTGCAGCGGCCGGGCTTCAGTCCCGACTTCATCGAGCGGCGCTACGAGCGTATCGACACCGCCTACGAGGTGGAGGACTGGATCCCCACGAAGGCCGCCCAGGCCTTCCTGCGGCACAACCAGCCCGTGCTGGCCTACATCGGGGGCGGGCCGGAGCGCTTCACCAGCAAGGACCACAACTTCAACCCCGGCGAGACGGTCCACAAGCAGATCATCGCCATCAACTCCTCGCGGGAGGCCGTGACCTGCGAGTGCTCCTGGTCGCTGGCGCTGCCCGAGCCCGTCAGCGGCACGGAGCGGGTGAGCGTGCCCCCGGGCGATCAGGCCCGAGTCCCCCTGCGGCTGCAGCTGCCGCCGGATCTGCCGCCGGGGGAGTACACACTCACGATGAGGGCCAGCTTCACCCCCGGCGGGACGCAGGAGGACGCGCTTGCCATCCACGTTCTCCCCCACGCGGACATGCCTGCGCTTCGGGCGCGGGTGGCTCTCTTCGACCCGGAGGGCGAGACAGCCGAGCTGCTTGAGGCCGCGGGCGTCGAGTGCCATCCGGTGCAGGCCGACGCGGACCTCTCCGCCTATGACGTCCTGGTCGTGGGCAGGAGAGCTCTCACCACCGACGGTCCGGCGCCGGACATCGGCGGGGTGCGCGAGGGGCTGCGGGTGCTGGTGTTCGAGCAGACCGCGGAGGCCCTGGAGAGGCGGCTGGGCTTCCGCGTGCAGGACCACGGCATCAGACGCGCCTTCAGCCGCGTCCCCGATCATCCCCTGCTGGAGGGGCTGGGTGACCAGCACCTGCGGGACTGGCGGGGCGAGGCCACGCTGCTGCCGCCCCGGCGCGACCCCGGCCCGGACCCCAACAGCTACCCGTCCACGCGCTGGTGCGGGATCGAGGTCTCGCGGGCGTGGCGCTGCGGCTGCCGGGGCAACGTGGCCTCGGTGGTTATCGAGAAGCCGGCCGCGGGGGACTTCCTGCCCATCGTGGACGCCGGGTTCTCGCTGCAGTACGCCCCGCTGATGCTCTTCCGCGAGGGCCTCGGGATGGTCCTGTTCTGCCAGATGGACGTGACGGGGCGCAGCGAGGAGGACCCGGCCGCGGGGCGGCTGGTCGCCAACATGCTGCGCTACGTGGCGGAGTACTCGCCCCCGGCGCGCCGGACGGCGGTCTACGCGGGCGAGCCGGCGGGCGGAGAGCACCTGGCGCGTGCGGGCATCGCCGCGACCGAGTATGGCGGGCCGCTGGCCGCGGATCAGGTGCTGGTCATCGGGCCCGCAGGCAACGACGCCCTGGCGCCGCGCAGCGACGCCATCGCCGAGTGGCTCCAGGCCGGCGGACGCGTGCTGGCCCTGGGCCTGGACGAGGCGCAACTGCGGGAGTGCCTGCCGCTGGAGATATCGACGCGCCTGGCGGAGCACATCGATGCGCATTTCGATCCCCCCGCCACGACCTCCCCGCTGGCGGGCGTAGGCCCCGCCGACGTGCTCATACGCGAGCCGCGAGAGATACCGCTCGTTGCGGGCGGTGCTGACATCGTGGGCGATGGCGTGCTGGCCACCGCGGCGGGCGACAGGATAGTGCTGTGCCAGCTCGCCCCGTGGCAGTTCGACTACCAGGACGCCTTCCACGTCAAGATGACCTACCGGCGCCTCAGCTTCCTGGTGAACCGCCTGCTGGCGAATCTGGGCGTCGGCGGGGCAACACCGCTGCTGGAGCGCTTCTCCAGCCCGGTGGAGGCGGCAGGTGCGGGGCAGTCGCTGGTCAGGAACGGCGATTTCAGCGCCGACGAAGATGGGGATGGCGCGGCCGACCACTGGAGCGTCACCGCCGGATCGCCCCAGGCGAGCTTCACCCGCGAGCAGCTCCCCGAGGGCGGCTGGGCCCAGCGCCTCTCCCTGACCGGTCTGGGGGAGGACGGGGAGGGCAGCGTGATGCTGGCCCAGCATGACGTCCCGCTCCGGGAGGGCCAGTGGTACCGCGTCTCGCTGCGCGCCAGGGCCGAGGGACTGCGAGGCGCGCGGATCAACTTCACGGTGCAGAACACGGAGACGTGGCGCTCGTTCTTCGACTACCAGCATCTCGCGCCGGATGAGCAATGGCGCGAGCACAGCTTTCTCGTCCAGTCCAACGCCACGGCTGACTCCGGCACGCGGCTGCAACTGTGGTACAGCAGCGTCGGCACGGTCTGGTTCTCGGACGTGCTCATGGTACCATGTAGCCCGCCGTCGGAGGGGCGATGGGCCAGCGGGCTGTATCTGGACGAGCCTGTGGAGATGGACGACCCCTACCGGTTCTTCCGCTGGTAGGCCCGCGCTCTCGCCGGGGCCGGAGAGCGGCCCCCGCGGCTGTGCTTGACACCGCCGCCGGCGTGGCCGTACACTGCCCCCGATCTGCATGATGGCCCCGTGGCGCGCCGAGGAGGTGCCGGAGCACAGGATGGACGGACGGATCACCGTCTCGGCCCCGGGGCGAATCTGCCTCTTCGGCGAGCACCAGGACTTTCTGGGGCTGTCGGTGATCGCCTGCGCCATCGACCTCGACATCCGCATCTCCGGCACGCCTCGCAACGACACGCGCTTCGCCATCGACATGCCCGACATCGACATGCGCGACGAGTTCGATGCCGCCCGGGAGGTGCCCTACCACGGGTCGCGCGACTATATACGCTCGGCGACCAACGTGGTCAGCCGCCACGGCGTGGACTTCACCTGCGGCTACGACTGCACGATCCACGGGACGATCCCCATCAACGCCGGCGCCTCCAGCTCCTCGGCGCTCACCGTGGCCTGGGTGAGCTTCGCCTGGGCGACCCAGACCGGCGGGCTGCCCGACAGCCGGGAGATGATCGCGCGCCTCGCCCACCTGGCGGAGGTGGTGGAGTTCGGTGAGCCCGGCGGGATGATGGACCACTACACCTCCGCGGTCGGCGGGCTGCTGTTCATCGACTGCCGGGAGCCCATCACCGTGGAGCCGCTGCCCGCTAGGCTCGACGGCTTCGTGCTGGGGGACTCCCTGCAGCCCAAGGACACCACCGGCGTGCTGGGCAGGAGCCGCAGCGCGGTGGAGACCGGCCTGGCGGTGCTTCGCGACCGCATTCCGGACTTCGACTTTCGGACCACCGCGCTGGCTGAGGTGCAGCCGTTCCTCGATGAGATGCCGGAGGAGAGCCGCAGGCGCATCGTGGCGAACTTCCACAACCGCGAGATCTGTCGCCAGGCACGGGAGCTGCTCAGCCGGCCGCAGGTGGATGAGCGGCGCCTGGGCCAGTTGCTCTACGAGCATCACAAGCACCTCCGGGACGGGATCGGCGTCTCGACGCCCAAGATCGACCGCATGCTGGAGGCGGCCATGGAGGCGGGGGCGCTGGGCGGGAAGGTCAACGGCTCGGGCGGCGGCGGGACCATGTTCGCGTACGCCCCGGGCCGCCAGGAGCAGGTGAAGGCCGCCATCGACGCCGCCGGCGGCCGGGGGATCATCGTCACGCCGCGCGAGGGCGCCATGCTGCTTGAGGAGGGCGCCACGGGAGAGGGGAAGCACCAGTGAGCACGCTCAGCGCTGATGCCAGCAGGCCGCTGAAGATCACCATCGCCGGCGTGCGCGGGGTGGTCGGAGAGACCCTTTCGCCGGATCTTCTGGTGAACTTCAGCCAGGCCTTCGGGACTTACGTCGGACCGGGCCGGGTGATGGTCTCGCGCGATACCCGGCCCTCGGGCCGCATGGTGGCCCCCTGCGTGCTCTCGGGACTGACCGCCACCGGCTGCGAGGTCGTGGACCTGGGCGTGTGCCCCACGGCCGCCCTGCAGCTTGCCGTCCGCGAGTCCGAGGCCGTGGGGGGCGTCGCCATCACCGCCGGACACAATGACGCGAGCTGGAATGCGCTCAAGTTCTGCCGCGCCGACGGCATCTACCTCAACGCGCGCCAGGCCGAGGAGCTGCTCAACATCTACCATCAGCGCGAGTTCACCAAGGCGCCCTGGGACGAGCTTGCGCCGGTCGGGCGCGATGATGCCGCCGGGGAGCGGCATCTACAGGCGGTGCTGGAGCAGGTTGATGCGAAGACCATCCGCGACGCGGGCCTCACGATCGCCGTGGACTGCGCCAACGGCGCCTGCTCGGAGTTCACACCGCGCTTTCTGAAGGAGCTGGGCTGTGACGTGGTGGCGATCAACGATGACCCGGAGCTGCCCTTCCCCCACGAGCCGCGGCCCACGCCGCCGAACCTCAGCCAGCTCCGCGCCCTGGTCGCAGCGGCCGGCGCCGACGCCGGCTTCGCCCACGACGCCGACGGCGACCGGCTGGGCATCGTGACCGAGGAGGGCGAGGCGCCCGGGGAGGAGTACACACTGTGCCTGGCCGCCGAGATGGTGCTGGGCCGCGGCGATCCGGGGCCGGTGGTCACGAACCTCTCGACCACCATGGCCGTCGATGACGTGGCCGCCAGGCACGGCCACCAGGTCATCCGCACCGGCGTGGGGCAGGTGTTCATCGCGGAGGCGGCGCTCAATCACGGCGCGGCCGTCGCGGGGGAGGGCTCCGGCGGCATCGTCTTCCCGCGCATCAACTATGCACATGACAGCATCGCGGCGCTCGCGCACATCGTGAACCTCATGGC
>JBNGDZ010000006.1:26497-31796 GCA_049975765.1 Armatimonadota bacterium | reverse complement strand
GGAGAACTGCACGTCCTCAAGCAGCTCCGCGGCAGCGCCGGCCGCAGGCAACGCCAGCACGGCCGCCACCGCAAGGGCGCGTCTCCAGCACCGGCATTCAGCGCGCAAAGGGACCCTCCGCTCGTCGGAAGAGCAGCAGCACCTCGGCCTGGCGCTCTCCGGGCTCTGCTCCGAGCGCGAGGCGCAGGGCGTACCGCCCCTCGGGGATATCGGCAACGGGTACATCCAGGATCGACGTGCGCGAGCGCAGCATGGTCTCGTCGTGGAAACGCGTGCGGAGGCCGTCGGGGGAGCACAGGTCCCAGCGCAGGCCACGCAGGCCGGCCTCCCACGCCTGCGCGGACACGGCTATCTCGACAGGCAATATGCGGTCCGGTGTCATGAGCACGCTCCCTGTCGGCAGGGCTCCCGCCAGCGCCGGCTCCGCCAGCACCTCCAGCCGAACGTCGTCCACGTACACGACCGGGCGGTTCCCCAGGTCGGGGCTCTGCCCGACGGTGACGTTGACATCACCCCGCCGGGTCTCGCCCATCCTGAAGGCGAACTCGCGGCTGTAGGTGGACCACTCATTCACGTCGGCAGTCATGCGGACGGCCTGGTGGTCGATGGGCGGACCGCTGTCCCCCCACTGGCGCATGGTGAGCATGACGCGTTGGGCCGCGGGGCCGCTGGCCAGCAGGACCGAGGCCGAGAGGCGCATGCGCCGGCCGTCATGTGGCGCCAGGCTCTCCCCGGTGAGGCGCTGATCCGCGATGAGCGTCCGGTCCGCGCCCACCGTGGTCAGGTCGAGGATCAGCGAGCGCTCCCCCGAGCGCGCCTGCTCGGTGGTAAAGCGGATGGAGTCGGCGATGAGGCGCGCGCCGGTGTCAGGGCGCGGCGGCCAGTCGCTGAAGCGCCAGACTCCGGCCTCAGGGTCCTCGAAGCTGCTGTCCTCCAGCAGGTTGGTGGTCTGCCGCTCTGCCGGGTTCAGAGGCGGCAGCTCGCCGGCCTGCTGGGCCGGGCTCCATGCCGGCAGGCACAGGAGTATCCCGAGGATCACCGCGCGACCTGTCATGGCAGCCTCCGGTGGGATAGCCTCTATGTGCACCAGCAGTGCTCTCTTGGACGCCGCAGCCGCCGTGTCCTCCATGCGCAAGGCAATGTCAGGGCGTACACAAGAGAGCCCGCCCGACGCGGGCGGCCGGGCGGGCTCATACTTCAGGACTGTCTGGTGCGACCGGTTGTCAGTGCCACCTCCGAGTGATGATCTCTGGTGCGATGTATCTCTCGGCGCTACGGGACAATCATAGGCATCCCACCCGTATCCCGTTGCGGTAGTGGCGTTGTGATTCTACCCTCAACAGGCCACCGGCAAACGCGCAGCGAATCTGTTCGTGGAAGGGTCAGCCACATGGCGGATGTGATGATGATCCTCTCTCACTCCGATGAGACAGTCAGACGGGCGATGCTCTGGGAGCCGCTTGATGCCGGGCGCGTCCGCTGCAGACTCTGCGCGCATCGCTGTGTTATCGAGGAGGGCGCCCGCGGCATCTGTCGCGTGCGCGAGAACCGCGGCGGCGTCCTCCACACGCTCGTCTACGGCAGCATCGTCGCCGAGCATCCCAACCCCGTGGAGCTCAAGCCCCTGCACCACTTCCATCCGGGCACGTCGCAGCACTCCATCGCCACCCCGGGCTGCAACTTCCGCTGCCCCTGGTGCCAGAACGCGGAGATCGCACAGGCGCCCGCTGAGCGACGCCTACAGGGCACCGCACGCACGCCGGAACAGATTGTGGAGGCGGCGCTGCACCGCGGATGCCAGGCCGTCTCGTACACCTTCACCGAGCCCACCGTCTTCTTCGAGTTCGCACGGGACACGGCGGAGCTGTCGCGAGCTGAGGGTCTTGCCAACACCTTCGTGACCAACGGGTATATGACGCCCGAGGCGCTGACGGTCGCGGCGCAGTGGCTGGACGCCGCCAACGTGGACCTGAAGGCATTCAGCGATGAGACCTACCGGCGGCATCCGGGCGCGCGGCTGCGGCCGGTGCTGGACACGCTGCGCGGGATGGTGGCGCACGGCATCTGGGTGGAGGTCACGACGCTCGTCATCCCCGGAGTCAACGATTCCCCTGGCGAGCTGAGAGAGCTGGCCACATTCATCGCCCGCGAGCTGGGCCCTGAGGTGCCGTGGCACCTCAACCGCTTCCACCCCGCCCACGAGATGACCGAGCGGTCCCCCACACCTGTGGAGACGCTTGCGCGGGCGCGCGACATCGGGGGCGAGGCCGGACTCCGCTACGTGTACGTGGGGAACGTCTCCGGGGAGCAGAACACGTACTGTCACGCCTGCGGCGAGCTTCTCGTACGGCGGGCCCGGTTCGGGCTCGTCGAGAATCGCGTCACCGAAGCGGCGCGATGCCCCTCCTGCGGAACTCCGGTTGCGGGCGTGGGCATGTCGCCGGAGAGGTGACCGCGCGAAGCACCCGCCTGTCGGGTGACCGCTCAGTCCTTCTTCATGGACTTCACGCGCAGGTACTCCACGGCCACCATCGTGCTGGGCAGCTCCGAGAGCGTGGCGATGCGGTCGATGGCGCGGTTGAGCTGGTGCTGATGGACCTCGTCCACCTCCGGGTCGGCCTGCCGGGCCTCGGCTTCCGCATCGCGGACGGCCAGGAGGGCCTTGCCGAGCCTCCGTGCACGCGACATGGGGAAGCGCCGCTCGCGGGCGGTGCCGAACAGCTCGCCGATATGCTCGTAGAGGTCCTGCCAGACGGCCCGGACGGCAGCGCTCTCACGAGCTGCCCTCCCGCGCCGCTCCGCCAGCTCCTCGCGGGTGGCGCGTCGCTCCTTCTCCCGCTCCCAGGCGCCCGGGTCGGTGCCCTCCACGACCTCGATGTCCACCCGGCGGCCGACCGCCTCGGAGACGGCCTCCCGCACCATAGGCAGCTTGGTGGTGGCGGTCAGGTGTGAGCCGTCAGCCATCTTCCCCGGCGGCATGCCCAGCACGAAGGTGTCGTCTTCCAGCACCAGCGGCTCAGCGATCTGGGCTGCGTCCCACAGGGGCCGGTCAAGGTCCTGCATCTTGTTGAGCAGCCGCTCCCGCGCCTGCTCCCAGAGTTCGTTGAGGTCGGGCTGATCGCTCATCGTCTCTCCTCCTGACTGTGCCGGAGGCGGCCTCAGGGCTGGTGCGGCGGGCCCCCGGGAACAACGAAGCTCTCAGTCCATTCCGGACGGGACGGCGCCTCGCCCGACTGCAGCATCGCCTGCCACTTCTCGTCGGTGAGACGGTCTGAGGCCGGCCAGTGGAACTCCCAGTAGCTGAAACACCCGCCACGAGCGATCTGCAGGCCGCCGTCGGGGTGTGGGACCACGACGTAGATTCGGTAGGCCGGGCCGACGCCCACCTCCAGCACGCTGTCGAAGAAGCTATGCACGTCGGCGATGCAGGCCATGTTGCGCCCGGTCTGGTTCTCGATCTCAAACCAGTGCGCGGCGTGCTCCCCGCCCTCGGACACCTGCAGGGTCAATCGCTCCAGCTCCCCGCCGAAGTACTGGATGCGCTCGTACTCATCGGCGGTTCGTGGCTGGCCGGTCAGCTCCTTCTCGGCCACGGACTTGAGGAACAGCAGCGTCTCCTCGAGCCTGGCGAGCGGCTGGTCCAGCCTCTCAGGCAGGATGCCGCGCTCCTGCAATCCCTGCCGCGAGCGCCACGCCAGCCACGCCAGGCGCGCGAAGACCTCCGGGTAGGGCTCGACGTAGCCCTTGGGCGCGGCGGTCTCCGCCGCCCCGGCCTCGGCCCCGGACTGCTTGGCATAGAGGATCGTGTCATGTCGCAGCTCCGCCCAACTCCCCAGCGACGCGTTCAACTGCTTGTCGAGCCACTGCTCGCTGTGCGTGAAGGTGGGATAGCCCTCCCCCTTCGGCTCCAGCAGCGGGGCCAGCGCGTGCAGCCAGCCCCAGTAGAGGTTCGAGCGCCAGGTGCTCTCCGGGGTCTGCTGCATCTCGGCGGTCACATTGTCAAGCTGCTGCGTGTAGTTGGCGTAGCGGTCCTGATCGTAGCGCTCGATGAGGATCTCTCGTGCGCGGCTGGAGCCCAGCGCGGCCATCACGTCCAGACCCATCGGCACGTCCCGTGCGGTCTCCGGCCCCGGTGTCCCCACCAGCGGGGAGACGAGCTGCTGCAGGACCCAGGAGTCCGGGATGAAGCGCTGGCCGAGGACGCGGAACTGCCGACCCTGGACCCTGGGCTCGCCCATGAACTGACCGGCTGCATCGGCCTCATAAAAGAACGGCGCGATCTTCGGCGGCGGCAGCTCGCTCCGCGCCCGGGCGATGAACTCCTCGAGCCTGGCCTCAGACGCCAGCTCCTCCAGCGGCAGGGCGTCGCCGAACACCTCCCGCGCCACGGGCAGGTACTGCTCGTATCCCAGATCATCGGCGCCGCCGACGAAGAAGTCCACCGGCTCGGCGAGGCGCTCCCAGGCGTCACGCGCGGCCCCGCTCTCCGCGAGGGCCTTTACGATCAGCAGCGCCTGGCGGGTATGGCGTTGCTGCACGTCGCGATCCTCATGCTCCAGCTCAAAGCCCACCAGGCCGTACCACATGAGGGCGCGGAAGTACCGCTGCAGCTCCTCGGAGCGGGTGTAGTGACCGCGCGGCGCGAACTGCGAGTAGTGCACGGTGGTGCCCATCACCGGCGACTGTGCGCGACCCTGGTGGGCATCGATCAGCTCCAGCTCAGCGTCAACCAGCTCCCCGACGTCATCCGGCACCTCCGCCGCGGGATCGAGCAGCCTGCCGGCCACTGCGAAGTACGCCAGGTTGCGGCGAGCGCTCTCCTCCAACGCCGCCGGCGCCTCGGCGATCTGCGCCTGCGTGGCGGCGAGCAGCGCCTCGGTCATCTGCCGCGCCAGCGCCGCGAGATGCTGCTGCTCGACGGTGCGGAGGGCGTAGTCAAAGGCCACGTGCCACGCCTGCAGCATTGCATCGACGGTGATGAAGTTGGCCGCCGCGTCGGTATCAGTGTAGTCCTCGTAGAGCAGGAACATCTGCTCGGCGTCGTCGGGGACGACAACGAATCCCAGCTCTGCAAGCTGCCGCTTCTGAGGTTCGGTCAGCTCGGAGTAGTACTCCAGGTTGCGTACCGTGCCCAGGTCGCGAGGGATCTCATAGCTCTCGGCTGAGGGAGTGACCTCGACGCGGAAGCGGTGGGGCACCTCGGCGGTCGAGGAGACGGTCTCGACGGACGCGGCCGCAGGTTCGTCGTCCTCGTCATCCGCGCCACACCCAGCCAGGACGATAGCTCCCGCGCACACAG
>JBNGDZ010000006.1:13306-26487 GCA_049975765.1 Armatimonadota bacterium | reverse complement strand
GGAGGATGCGCAACGACCATTTCATGAGAACCCCTCCTCATCGACGCCCTTCGGCGCCCGGCCATGGTGAGCACGACGAGAGAAGCGATGAGTCCCTGCGCGGTAGGTTTCGACGCACGTGCGGGGAGACCTGCAGACCGTACATGCGGCCGCCTACGGGAGTTGGTCCGTGGAGCTCTCCGACTCGTCCTCCGGCTCGCCCGCGTTGTTGAGGTCCACCAGGTTCGCGTCGGGGCCGGTCGGCGCCGCCTCGGTGTCGAGATCATTCGCCTCCGGAAGCGACCGATCGGCGTCGTAGTAATAATAGTAATAGTAGTAATAGTAGTAATCGCCGCCCGTAACGCGCAGCTTGTTGAGGACGATCCCCAAGATGTCGGCGCGAGCATGCTCGAAAAGCCGCTCCATGTCGCGGACGGCCCGCTCGGTCACCTGGCCGGACTCCGCCACGAGGATCGTGGTATCGACCTTGGCGGAGAGGATGCCGGCGTCGGTGAGCATGACCGCCGGCGGTGAGTCAAAGATGATAACGTCGGCCATCTCAGAGAGCTGCTCGATGAACCTGGTCATGCGGTCGGACTCAAGCAGCTCAGCGGGGTTTGGGGGGAGGGGACCGCTGGTGATCACCTTCAGACCCGGCGTGCCGCCATCCTGAAGCACGTCATCGAGCTGGGCGTCTCCCACCAGCACATTGGTCACGCCAGGCTCGGCGTCCAGCTCGAAGAACCGGTGCATGACAGGCCGGCGAAGGTCGGTGTCAACGACGATCACCGAGTCCCCGCTCTGGGCGTAGACGATGCCGAGGTTGGCGGCGGTGACGGACTTGCCCTCGCCGGTACCCGCGCTGGTGACGAGGAATGTGCGCGCCGGCCGGTCGAACAGCGAGAAACGGATGTTGCTTCGCAGCGTTCGGTAGGCCTCGGCGGGAGGGCTCTTGGGAGCCGTGGCTGCCACCAGGCTACCCGCCTCGTCCGTGCGCAGAGGGATGATGCCCAGCAGGTAGAGGTCCGTCACCCGCTGGAGGTCCTCCACCGAGTAGATGGTGTCGTCCAAAGCCTCCAGCAGGATCGCCAAAGCCAGGCCCACGAAGAGCCCCAGCGCCCCCGCGAACAGCAGTGATTTGCCGGGGGAGACCTGGATCTCGCGGCCCTTCTGGGCGGTGTCAATCACACGGGCGTTGCCCTGCTCGATGGCCTCCGCCAGTTGGGCCTGGCGCAGCTCCTCCTGCAGGCTCAGGTAGGCGTCGCGGAGGGAGACCAGTCGGTCGTTGAGCGCCTGCCAGCGCTGCATCTCTTCGGGCAAGCCTTCGATCCGGCTCTTGAGCTGGGCCAGGGCCTCCCGCGTAGCCGCCAGCCGCGACTGCGCCGCCTCAAGCGTGATCCGGGCGTCGTTGAGTTGCGCACCCAGACCGGCCGCCACCGGGTTCTGCTCAACCGCCTCCCTCTCGACGATCGGCGGGGTCCGGTCCAGCTCCTGCTGCAGCTCTTGCACCAGCGCCTTCTGATCCAGCACCCGGGGATGGCCGTCCGTGTACTGTGATTCCAGCCTCTGCAGCTCGACTCTCGCCGACAGCACCTCATCGCTCAGAGCCTGCCATGCCGGATTCGGCGTGGGCTGGACTGTAACAGCGTACTTCTCCTCGGTATCCTGCAACGTCGAGAGCTCGGAGACCCTGGCCCCCGCGACAGCGACCTCGGCCTGAGCCTGTCGGCGCCGGTTCTCGTACTCGCGAAGGTCCGAGACCAGCCCTGCGATCTCGGCCTCGAGATCCACGAAGCCGCCGGCGGCGCTCATGGCCGCCATCTCGTCGATGACCTTCTGGAGCTGCTTCTCCCGCGCGGCCACCTGCTCCTCGAGGAACTCCCGCGCGGCCGTGCTCTCCTCCTGCCGCTGGCTGGTGTTGACGCGCACGAACGCCCGGGCCACCTCATTCGCGAATGCAGTGGCCTTCCGCTCCATCGGGGAGGTGGCGGTGATGCGCAGCAGGTCCGGCTTGATGACTGAGACTTCCAGGGAGTCGCGGATCTCGCCGGGATCAGTGATGACCCGGCTCTCTCGGGGGAGGCTCTGGAGACGCTCTGCAGCCGCCTCCGCGACCTCGGTGCTGCGAGCCATGCGGCCATAGGTCTCCAGCGCCATGTTGGGGACGATGTCAGCCGTCTCGCCGGAGACCCAGAAGAAGCCTTCGGGGCGTTGCTGCACGTGTACCAGTGAGGTCGCCTCGAACCTCCGCGGCCGGGAGAGAGCGTAGAGGCCACCGACAAGCATCATCACGGCCGTCACGATGAGGATGAACCACTTTCGCTTGGAGAGAATCCGGATGTAGTCCGGAAGCTCAAGGTGTCGAGGCCTGGTTTCCTCTTCTGCCAACTTTGCCACCCGTGTGGGGCATCACGTGTGGACGAGACACGCTCCCGCCCTCGGCTGTGCGATGATACCACCGCGCTGAACGCAAGTCAACCGCGCGCCGCCGGCCGACGACAGTCTGCGCCGCCAGCCCGGGCGAAGGACATGCGTGGGCGGCGGCGAATACCAGGCGGGACCTCCGTGCAGGATGCCGACCAGCTTCCGCTCTGTTCGGCGCGTCGGTTGCTGTGCGCAGCGTCGCGAGTGGTTGACTGTCTGAACCGACATGGCGCCGGTAGTGCGCCCAAGACCGCATCGAGAGCGCGAACACATGGGGACCTCCACCTGGCACAGATCGCCCGACACAGAGGCCTGGCGGCGGGTGCGCGAGCTCTACGCGCAGCCCGACCCATCGCCGCCAGAGGTGGCGCGCAGGATCGTCGAGGCGCTCGACCCGGACACGCGCTCTGGGATGCGCGGGCCCGCCGTGGTCACCTGCCTGGGGACCGTGGTGGAGGGGTCACAGGCCGTGGCCGCCGATGGACTGGAGGCGACGCTGCAGAGGCTTGGCGTCGGCGCCGAACCGCCGGCCGTTCAGATGGCGGCCGGCCTGCGCAACCGTGCCGAAAAGCTGATCGCCCGGCAGGCGCTGGCGTCGCGCTTCGGGGACCTGGCATTGGACGCGGTGGGCACAAGCGCGCTGGCCATCGCCGCGCTCAGCGATGCCGGGACCGGGGTTATGGAGCTGCCCCTGGCGGTGGCGGAGGCCAACTTCGCACGCTTCGACCGGGAGGGCCAGTTGCACGACCTCGCTGCGCTGTTCGTCGGCCACGACCTGGACCGCACCTTCCGGTACTTTGTCTCTCGCGACGTCGGCGACTTCATCGGCGGCGAGGGGCTACCCACCGTCAGCCATGCCAGCCGCCTGGAGGACGCCGTCGCCGCGCACTGCCGAGGCACATGGCAGCAGCTGGAGCTCTCCGAGCACGAGGACTTGCTGTCTCGTACGCTGGACACCGCGCCGGATGAACGGGTCGAGCTGCTTCGGCCGGTGGTGGTGGATGGCGCCGCGCAGGGCCTCGAGCTCCTGGGGTCGGGGGGGACGTGACATGCCCGTGCGTGTGGCGGTGGTAGCGGAGAGGCCCCAGCGGGCGGCACGGCGCTGCCCGGCGGTTGAGAACGCTCAGGTGCTCCTCGACTGGCGGACGGCGCGCGCGAACGCGACCGTCGATATCGGCCGCCTCCCCTCCTGGGACCAGCTTCCTGAGGCCGCGCGCGACCTCCTCGGGGTGGCGGTGGCCGTCTACCTCGCGGACATCGCCGTCCGACGTGGTGACCGGGAGCAGTGGCCTCGCGACATCTCGCTGAGCATTCCCGTGCACCTGCCCGACCTGTGGACGTCCTGCGTCGAGGACCTCACCCAGCTCCTCTTCGCCCTGACGCGCGACAACTTCCGACTCGACTTCTATGCGGCGCCGGAGCTGGCGGAGCCATCCCCAGGCCTCCCGTTCCCGGAGGGCGCAAGGCCCGACTGCGTCAGCATGCTCTCGGGCGGCATCGACTCCCTCGCGGGCGCTGTGGCAGTTCAGCAGAGCGGCCGACGGCCGATCTACAGCCTGCACCAGTCCGGGAACCCCGCCGTCCGCGTCGCCCAGGAGCGGTCCCTTCAGGCAATAGAGAGCCACTGGCCCGGCCGGAGCGCGGCGTGCCCGTACTCGGTGGCGCCGAACCCACGAGGCGCCGACTGCCTCCCGTTCCCGCCGGCGGAGCAGCGCGAGCCATCGCGCCGGGCAAGGTCGCTTCTGTTCATGGCCGCGGCGGCGGTCACGGCTCAGGGCGCGGGTGTGGGCGAGGCCTACATGTGCGAGAACGGCCTGCTGACCGCCGGCCTGCCTCTCTCGCCCTCACGAGCCGGCAGCATGTCCACACACTCCACACATCCGGCCGCCCTGGAGCTGTTCAATGGACTGGCCGCCCGCGCTGGCGTGACCGCGCACGTCAGCAATCCCTTCGTCTACCAGACGAAGGCCGATCTGATACGCGATGTGCTCAAGCCTCACCTCTCGCCGCAGGAGATCCAGAGCACCGTCTCATGCTGGGCCGTGGGGCGCGCCAATCGGCAGTGCGGGGGCTGCGTTCCCTGTCTGTTGAGACGCATCGGGATGGCCTACGCGGAGCTGCCGGAGCAGGCGTACATGATCGATCTGCTGGGGCGGCCGGAGCAGTATGTGGGGACCGACGCCTACGGGAACCTGGTGGATCTGCTCCGACATGCCCAGCGCATTGCAGAGCAGTCAGAGGCCGAGATCGTGGCGAGCCAGCCCGCCATGCTCGCCCTTGAGGCGGCGGGCGTGGACATCGGCGAGACCATCCGCATGCTGCGCCGCCATGCCGATCAGACCCTCTCGGTGGTGAGGCAACACTACCCCCGCGCGGCCGCCCTCATCCAGTGACCCCGCGCCGGCCCGGGGGTCTGCCGTAAGCCGCGGCCGTTCGCCGTTGCGGGGCACGCACACTCCTGTGCGTGCGTGGTCGCCTGGGCAAAGATCCGGTCAAGGGGCCTTACGCGGGAGGGTGCGAAGCACTCCCAGGAGGTTGGCCCGCCGCCGGTCTCACTCCAGCCGCCGGGAGTACATGCGGTAGTCGATGACCGGCTCGAAGCCGGCCTTCTCGTACATCCGGCGGGCGGGAGCGTGCCCCTCGTTCAGGCCGGTGCCGACGCACGCGATCTGCATGCCCTCGCTCCGGAACAGCTCCAGCACATGTTTCACCTGCATGGTGCCGACGCCCCGTCCCTGGAAGTGAGGGGCCACGGCGTTGTAGTGGATCGCGCCGACCTCCCGGGCCCGGTCGAGAGCGTAGCTGATGAAGCCCGCTATCTCTCCGTCGATCTCGGTCACCAGGATGGAGCCGATCTCATCCCACAGCCGGGACATCACCTTGGGCACCAGCCAGCGGTCCCAACGCTCATCACCGACGCTGCCGTACTTCTCCTCCAGAGCGAAATCGGAGCCGATGGCCCAGACCTGCTGGACAATCTCCTGCAGGCACGGCATATCGTCGGGCGTGGCCGGTCGAATCTGCGGCTCCATAGGCGCCTCCCATTGAGGCGTCAGTCAGCCAGATCCTCGGGCTGCATCTCATGCTGGATGCGAGCGTTGTCCATGATCTCGGAGCGCTTCCGGTTCATCAGCGAGATCAGCTTCTGGTTCTCCAGACGCTCGCGGATCTCGTCCTTGACCTCATCGAACTCGGGAGTCTCCGCAGGCAGGTACTCGTCACGCCGGATGATGTGCCAGCCCATCTGCGTCTGGACGGGTTCGGACAGCTCGCTGTCGGTGGCAAGGTTGAAGGCCGCCTCCTGGAAGGGGTTGTCGCCGCGGGTGATGGTGCCGAACTTGCCGCCCTCGTCCTTGGTGTAGGGATCGATGGAGTACTCCTCAGCCGCCTCCTCGAAGGGCTTGCCGTCGATGATCTCTGCCCGGATCCGCTCCGCCTCCTCGCGCGTCTTCACGCAGATGTGGCTGATGCGCATCCGCTCCGGCTGGCGGAGCTGCTCGCGCGAGGCCTCCCATACCTGCCGGATCTCCTCATCGGTAACGGTCACGTCATCCTCCACCAGCTTCTCAAGCCTGAGTTCATTGCGGATCCACTGACGGAAGGCGTACGGCGTCATCTTCTTCTCAGCCAGCCATAGCGAGAAGCTCCGGCCGGTGGTTGGCGCCTGCAGATCGAGTCTGCGCTGAAAGTTCTCGTAGCGCTGCTCGACCTCATCGTCGGTGACCGTGATGCCGGCCTCATCGGCGGCCTGCTTCACGGCCAGCTCCTGGATCAGCCCCCCCAGACAGACGTCGCCCCACCGGCGCAGCAGCTCATCATTAAGCTGACCGGCCATGATAGGCTGCCCGTTGACGGTGGCCATGACCGTGTCCTCCTGAGCGGAGGCGGGCATGGTGACCGGCAGGATCGCGACGAGTGCAACCGTTACTACCATAGTACGGCCAAGACGTTGCATACTATCTCTCCTGTGCCGGCACGGAGGCCGGCTTTGCCTTTCAGCCCGCGGGCGAGGTGCGGGTCCGCTGACCAGTCTCTGAATCCTGTGGGCTGCCGGAGGCGCTTTCGGCCTCCGGGAGCAGTACTGCCGCCTCGCCCTCGTTCTCTCTGACCATCACCGGGACCCCCAGGTTCCCCGACAGCGTGGCGAGCCGGTTGATAATCCTCGCCGCCCGAGCGCTCTCCGGGTAGATAGGGCCGCACCGCGAGCGGGGGATCCATACCGGCACCATCCTGATCTGCCAGCCCTCGCCCTCGGTGAAACGCAGGTGGAAGATGGCGCTCTCCATGCGCTCGCCCTCGCGCTGATCGAAGACGAAGTTCCCGCAACTGTAGAGGATCGGCGTATGCCCGTGTCGGCCGACGCCCTGCAGCACGTGCGGGTGATGGCCGATGATCAGGCCCGCGCCCGCCTCCGCCGCCGCCCTGGCGACGTCCCGCTGCCGCTCAGTGGGGACCCTCTGGTATTCGCTGCCCCAATGCACGGAGACGACCAAGAGATCGCACTGCTCAGCGGCTGCGCCCACGTGCTCGGCGAACTCCCGCAGCTCATCGTCAACCTTGCACCAGCTCCCGTGCTCGAAGCTCAGGTCGGTGCAGGCGATGAAGCCCAGGAGCAGTCCATCCATGTCGAAGATGCACGGGTCCCACGCGGCCTCCCGCAGTTCGGCGGCTCCGCAGTAGGCCACGCCGGCCCGGTCCAGATGCTCCATGGTCTGCTTCAGCCCGGCCTCACCGGCGTTGAGCGTGTGATTGTTCGCCAGCGAGACCACGTCCACGCCGCCGTCCAGCAGCACCTCCACCGCCCCGGGATCGGCTCGGAACAGCAGATGCTCGCTGGGCGAATGCGGGCCGACCGTCGAGAGGGGGCACTCCAGATTGGCGAAGCAGATGTCCGCGGCCCGCAGATCCTCACGCACCTGCTCGAGTATGCTCTGCGGACCGTTCGCCTGCACGCGCCGCCACACGCTTCGGTCCAACATCACGTCCCCGACCGCCACCATCGTGAAGCTGTGGGGCTGAGGCACCGGCTCGGGGGCCGAAGCCGGGGGTGGTAGCTCGACGTCGGCAACCGCGGCCCCTCCCGCCGTGGCCTCGTCCGCTCTCCGGCAGCCCCATGGCACAAGACTCAGTGCAGCGAGGACAAGAAGCGGAGCACGGAGGCGAGCTGCGATCAAGACCGGTGACCTGCTTCCTGGCGGGATGGATGGCAGCGTTGCGTCTTGGAGCGCCACATGAGACAATAGTGTACGACCGGCATAAAGTCAATGCGACACTGAGGGCAGGTCTCAGAGCCCAACAGGCGAATGCACGGCATGATATGCTGATGTCGGCAGCGCGGTGTGGAGGGTGGGGAAGACGATGAGAGGGGCCGGTCGCGAGAGCATCGAGCACACTGCTGACCTGGCGATCCGCATCTGGGCCCCAGACCTCGCCGGGCTGATTGAGCAGGCCGCCGAGGGCATGATCGACCTCATCGTGGCCGAGCGGATGGAAGCGGAGGGGACGGTGGAGGTGGAGGGCGAGGGGAGCACGCCCGAGGAGCTGCTGGTGGACTGCCTCCGCGAGGTGCTGCTGCTGATCGAGCTGGAGGGGCTCGTCCCTGTAGAGGTGCAGGTGGGGACCGTCGAGCAGGGACGTGCGACACTGACGGTGGGTGTGGTCGCCCTGGAGCAGGCTCGGGAGACGCTCCAGGAGGACATAAAGGCCGTGACCTATCACGGCCTGGAGATCGATGAGAGCGACGATGTGCTACAGGCCGAGGTGGTGTTCGACGTATAGCGTACCGCAAGCGACTCGGGCAGTGTAACCTCTCAGCACGGTGGGGTGAATACGACCTGGAGGGTGGCGCATGGGCGACGCGGAGGCCCAGCAGCCGCGGGCCACGCTCAGCGGAGAGCAGGTCCCGGATGCGGAGTTGGCCAGACTCGCGCAGGCCGGCGAGGGAGATGCGTTCAATGAACTGATACAGCGGCACCACAGGACGGTGTACAGACTGTGCTGGGTGCTGCTAACTGACCGGTCGGATGCCGAGGACGCCACCCAGGAGACATTTGTCCGGACGTACCAGAGCCTGGAACGATACGACCCCGACCGCACCTTCGGGCCGTGGCTGCGGGGGATCGCCGTCAAGGTCTGTTTGCAGCACCTTCGGCGACGGGGGCGCCGCAACTACAGGCAGACGTCACTGGAGGCTCGGCCGATGGAGCTGGCCGCGCCGGAGAACCCTGAGCCGTCTGCGCTGGCAGATCGTGCCGTGAAGGCCCTGGCTGAGCTCAGCGACACGTACCGACTACCGCTGGCCTTGTTCTACCTCAGGGAGGCGTCGGTGGCCGACGTGGCGGCGGCGCTGGACATCAGCCCGGGGGCGGCGCGGGTGAGGCTCCACAGAGGACGGGAGAAGCTGCGTGAGATGCTCACGGGGGACACGAACGATGGAGAGGCTTGATTGCGAGACCGCGCGACGCTACATCCATCTGCGGCTTGACGGGGAGCTGAGGGACGAGGACGCACAGCTGCTGGATGAGCACCTTGCCCACTGCCACCGCTGCCCTGAGGTCAACGAGGCGCTCAGCCAGGTCGACCAGGCTCTGCGGGCAGTGACGCAGTTGCCACACGTGCCGCACGACCTGGCCGAGAACGCGACAGAGCGCGTGCGCCGCTCATCGCGTCAGGGTCGCGCGTGGCGCACGTGGCTGCCCGCCGCGGCGGCCTTCCTGATCGCAGGGGGGCTGTTATTTCGGCTATGGCCCACGCGGATGCCCCACCCCGCGGGCTCCGCTGCACCCGCTATCGTCCTCAGCGGCGGTGACGCCATACACGTGTTCGAGCCGAACGCCCGCGTCGCCCAGTCGGGCAGGACGGGGGAGCCGCTTCCGGAACGCTCCGTGGCCTGGGCGCTCAGCGATACCCCCATCACGCTGGCCTTCGTCGGCGGCGCCGAGGTCAGCCTCAACGAGGAGGCCGTGGTGCGCATCGGGCGGGCCTCCGTTGACCTGTTCGCCGGGCGGCTGCGCGCGGACCTGCGTCTGGCCGACGAGCCGTTCACCGTCAGCACACCGTGGGGCGACGTCACCGGAGAGCAGGCTGTGTTCAGCGTTCGACTGACAGCGGTCAGCAGCGCGGCACGCATCCACGTGCTCGATGGCAAGGTCACCGTTACCTCCGGTGGCCGCCAGGAGACCCTTTCCGCCGGCCAGAAGACCGAGCTTGAAGTGGGGCCGCAGGAGGAGATTCCGTTATAGGCAAGTCCGACGCAGGCGCGAGGAGGCGTCTGGGGGCGATCAGGATGTGGACGCGGATGCGAGTACTGCCGACAATCTGCCTGGTGGCGCTGTGTGCGACGGCGTGGGCCGGGGCAGGAAGGGTATCCGTCACGGTGAACGACCGTGATGATGAGACGCCGCTGGCGAAGGCGCTGGTGGTGGCGGTGGCGAAGGGGAAAGTCGCGGCGACCGGCCATACCAAGGCCGACGGGACCTGGACGGGGGAGGTGCCCGTCGGCGAGGTCACCGTTGTTGCGACCAGGACGCTACATATCGCCGAGGCCAGGACCATCACGGTCGAGGCACAGAAGCCTGCGCAGCTCAGCTTCAAGCTGCGAAAGCAGCAGGCGGAGGACTTCAGAGAGCTGGGGCGCATTGTGGGCTTCGTGAGGGACGCTGACGGCAAGCCTCTCGCCAAGGCCGTGCTGGTGCTGCTCAGAAGAGACGGCGAGAAGGGTGCACTGGTGGCGGTGGGGGCCAGTCAGCCCAAGAACGCGACGGGAATCTATGAGTTGCAGTGGTATCCGCCGGGCACCTACACCGTCCTGGTCACCGCTCCGGACCATCAGGATAGGAGTTACCAGGGCCAGGAGATTTCCGCCGGTGAGAGCCTGTGGTTGGATGTAACTGTGCAAAAGCGGTAGTGCCTTGGCGGCCGCTCGGGTGGGAACATGCAGAGGCGTTGATGCGTCATTGGAGATGGAATGAAGAGACTACATGCCACAGTGTGCCTGCTGCTGATCATCTGCCTCGCGGCCCCCGCAGCGATGGCCGCGAAGCAGACAGAAGCGCCATACTCCCCGGAGTATGAGCAGCGTGTCGGAGCGCAGGCGGCCGCTCAGGTCGAGAAGGAGTATGAGCGTTGGGAGGACGAAGAGGCCCAGAAGCGAGTCGACGCGGTTGTCACCGAGCTCGCCAAGGCCAGCACCCGGCCTGAGGTCGAGTACGACGTCCGGCTGCTGGACACCGATATGGTCAACGCTTTCAGCCTTCCCGGCGGCATCATCTACGTTACCAAGGGTCTGCTGAATGAGGTGCAGTCCGATCACGAACTCGCCGGGGTGCTGGCCCACGAGATCGCGCACAACTGCACCTACGACGCGCTTATCCAGGCGGACCGGAACAAGGAGCTGTTCACGGGCTCAATGGCGGTGGCCATCGCCACCATCCTGGCCGGCGCGGACAGCGACATGGTCTCCACCGTGCTGGTCACCGGCGAGCTCGTCCGCCGCGGCGTGCTGGGCGGGTACTCCATTGAGATGGAGCGGGCCGCCGATGCCCACGCTGTTGAGTTCCTCCTCAACACGTCGTATGACCCCGTGGGTCTGCTCACCTTCATGGAGCGGCTGGCGGCCAAGGAGAACCGCCAGCCACAGCCGGAGCTTGGCGTCAGCAAGACGCACCCTCTGCCGCAGAAGCGCGTTCAGGCCCTCGCCGATCAGATCTACGAAGCCGGCCTCGAGATAAACCGCAGGGCCACCACTGAATGGGAGCAGCCCGTGGCGGAGCAGGTCGAGGGGGGGAGCGAGGGCGAGAAGTACGTCCGCGTGGCACTGTGGGGGGAGGAGATCTTCCGCGTGCTCACCCCGGGTCCGGAGCATGACTCGCCCATGGCCCGGGCGGAGGCCATCGCAGCCCGCCTGACCGAGGCCCTCAAGGCCGGGATGCGAGAGCATGAGGTGTCCGTGTCCGCGACAGGCGAGAGCGCCAAGCTGATCGGCCGCGGTGTGACGATCATCACGGTTCACCCGGCCGACGCGGAGGCGCAGGGCACGGAGGTCCAGGCCCTGGCCGGTCAGGCGCGCGCCGCTCTCCAGCGCGTCCTGTTCAAGGAGAAGCTGGACCGGCTCTGACCAGTTCGGACCGAGAGGACAGCGGCCCCGGCACACCGCCGGGGCCGTTCGACTTGACGCCATGTCGGGCCCGTGAGGCTCACCCCAGAATCCGGTTCATCTGATAGCCCAGGCCGCAGCCGCGGAGGCTGGAGGTGTCGGCCTCACCCCGCTGGAGGCTGAAGATGCCCTCATGCACTCGCCTCTCGGCCTCCGATGTGGAGTCGGGGAAGAACTGCCGGCTGTTGGCCTCCACGCCCATGATGGTGAACAGCCGCGCGCCCATCCCCACGGAGTGGATCAGGGCGATCGACGGGTTCGTCAGGTCCTGGACCGCATACGGGATGCCCAGCCTGCCGGCCTTGGACGCGAAGAGCATGTCCGCCGAGTGCCCCTTGCAGGTCTTCAGCGCCACGCCCGACCAGCCCAGCTCCATGGCGCGGTCAAAGGTCTCCAGCGTGGTGAGGCTCTCGTCCACGATGACGGGCTTAAGCTCCGCGATGGCGGACATGTCGTGGTCGTGCACGTCCAGGTCCCGGCCGGTGGGCTGCTCGATGTAGAGGATGCGCTCGAAGCACTCCGCGCAGCGCTCCCGGATGCTCTCCAGCATCTCCACGATGTACTCGGGGCTCTCGCACATCTCGTTGGTGTCGGCGGTAAGGTGCATCTGATCGATGCCCAGCCGGTCCAGCTCCTCACGCCCGACGTCGTGGACGGCGATCATGCGCTCGATGTCCCAGTGCAGGTCGTCGCCGCGCAGTTTGACCTTCAGGCAGTACATGCCCTCGTACTGGATCCAGTCCGCCAGGCAGTTGGGCAGACCGTCGTCGGGGTCGGTCTCGTCAAGCTCATCGCGAGTAAGTTTGTCCAGCCCGCCCACGAGGTGGAAGATGGGCACCTTCGGGAGGTACTCGCCGCGGATGTACTGCTCGGGGTACTCGCCCTCAAACTCCGGCCCAAGCCACTTGCTGAGGTCGTCCATGAACTCCGGACCATAGCCATCGTAGGTGTCGATGGCGTTGACGTTGCCGAAGGCGTCATGCAGCGCCGCATCCACCGGTGACGCGCAGATCAGGGCGCTCAGCAAGGGCTGCTCGGCCTCGACGCCCTCCATCTCGCAGGCCTCCCGGCTCATCCCGGCAAGGTCATCCTCCAGGTCCATGAAGATATCGATCGGGTGGCAGTTGCCCGGATGGGTGGCCACAAGGTGGACGTAGTCCTCCACCACGCGCTCCATCACCCGCTGCTTGTCCTCGTGAGCCACCGACGGGTCCGGCCACCCCCACTGGTCCATCAGGAAGATCCCGCCCCACCCCTCGGCCACGTCGTGGTTGCCGTTCTCAACCGTGACGCGTATCTTGCAAAACGGCACGCTCTCGACGACGACTGCGCCGAACTTCAGCGGCGTGCGGGCGTACTGCGGCTCGAGTATGATATCCGTGTCCAGCACTGAGATGTCCGAATCGCGGGATGTCCGCATGGCACTGGCCTCCCGGGGTTCCTGTCGCTGACTGACGCCCCGGTCAGCATTCCTCGCCGGCGGCCGGACTCCTGCGGTTGATCCCGTGCCGCGCACGATGCGTGGCCCGCGCACCGATAGGCGTTGCCGTTGTCGCGACGACAATCGCCCTGCGGGTGGGGCTGTGGACGCGTGGGGCGCGTCACGTAAAGTGACAGCGCCCAC